>WQUF01000086.1 GCA_009785875.1 Oscillospiraceae bacterium
TTGTATTATGAATGTTAAGCTTATTTTAGAATTTGAAGGCACAAATTATAGCGGATGGCAAAAACAACAAAATTCTAATTCTATACAAGGTGTAATTGAGGATAAGCTTTCACAATTGACAGGTGAAGAAATAGATGTTATAGGTTGCGGTCGCACAGATGCAGGAGTTCATGCCAGAAAATATACATGTAACTTTAATACAAATACCTCAATTCAACCTGACAGGATTTATCTTGCTTTAAACAAACTTCTTCCATGTGATATTGTAGCTATAAATTCAAAGCTTGCATCAGATAATTTTCATTCAAGATATAATGCAAAATTAAAATCTTATTCTTACACTCTGTCTTTAAGGAAGGTGAGAAGTGCAATATGTAGAAATTTTTGCTTTGATGTAAATTCTGATGTTAGTATTGAAAAGATGATTGAGGCATCCAAACATATCATTGGGCTACATGATTTTACTGTTTTTAGGAATACAGGAAGTTCTAATAAAAACCCGATTAGAAATGTTACAGATTTAAAAATAATAAAGCAAGATGGCTTTATTAAAATATATATCACTGCGGATGGATTTTTATACAATATGGCGAGGATTATCAGTGGTACTCTACTCGGTGTTGGTACTTTGAAGATTACTCCATCAGATATCGATGAAATGTTTAGGACTTCAATAAGAGATAAAGCTTGTGTTACTCTTCCTGCTCATGGTCTATGTTTAGAAGAGGTTTATTATTCGTAACTTGATTATAGGAGGTAGTCGAATGAGTGCAGTTGTAGAAAAAATCATAGGAGTACTTACTCTGATGGATGAAAAAGAAGTAGAAAAAGTATGGGAAATCATTCAGAATGGTTTTATTGTGAAAGAAAAAAGTTGGGAAGATATTGAGACAGTGGAGCCTGACAATATCGATATTGAAATGTTAAAAGAAATTGACAGTAATGAGGAATGCAAGGAATTTATACCTGCCGAAGAAGCATACAAGGAATTAGGACTTGATATGTAGAGATAAACTAATAATCATGAATCACTCATGTTTCTATTTTAAATTTGAAGATCAAATTTATTAATTATGATATAGTTGAGCAAGTCGATTTTATCATTATTTTGTTTGACACACTAGATTAGTTATACTATAATGAAAATGTTAATTTGAAAATTAGATCCACTAGCCCCGGGTCTTTATATATACTTAAATTTAGGAGGATACTATATGAAATCATACTTAGCTAAACCTAATGAGGTTCCACAGAAATGGTATATAGTAGATGTAGAAGGTAAGCCATTAGGTAGAGCAGCTAGTCAGATAGCTCTTGTATTGCGTGGAAAAAATAAACCTACGTATACGCCTCATGTGGATACAGGAGATTATGTAATTGTCATTAATTGTGAAAAAATTGTATTGACTGGTAATAAATTAAATCAAAAGATGTTACGACACCATACTCAGTTTCCAGGTGGATTAAAAGAAACTCCGTATAAAGAAGTACTTGCAAAAAAACCTGAATTTGCGTTTAAAGAAGCTGTTAGAGGGATGTTGCCAAAGGGAACTTTAGGTAGAAAGATGTTCGGCAAGTTAAAGGTTTATAAAGGACCTGAACACGAAAATCAGGCGCAAAAACCAGAACCTCTTATTTTAAAATATTAGAAAGGAGTTTAGAGTATGGCTAAAATTCAATATTTCGCTACAGGCAGAAGAAAAAAATCTATAGCTAGAGTCAGGCTATTACCTGGTGATGGCAAGATTATTATTAATAAAAGAGATATAGAAAAATATTTTGGTCTTGAAACCCTTAGAATGGTAGTCAATCAACCTCTTGAATTGACCTCCACAAAAGGGAAATATGATGTACTTGTAAATATTTATGGTGGCGGTGTCTCAGGTCAAGCTGGTGCAATACGCCATGGCATTTCAAGAGCACTTGTAAAAGTAGATGGCAATCTTAAACCAGAATTAAAAAAAGCAGGCTTCTTAACAAGAGACTCTAGGATGAAAGAAAGAAAGAAATATGGTCTCAAAAAAGCAAGAAGGGCACCACAATTTTCAAAAAGATAATAATTTTAATAAAAAAACCTTTGAAAAATTTTTTAAAGGTTTTTTTATTTTACTTGATTATATGGTTCATTTTCTGTAATATTAAAGGGAGTTTGTTTTGTTTAAAAAAATTTGGGAGGTTAAATACTATGAGTAATATAACTATTATCGATCATCCTTTAATACAACATAAATTATCAATTATCAGGAGCAAGGAAACTGGTTCAAAAGATTTTAGAGAACTGGTGGGAGAAATAGCAATGCTTATGGCTTATGAAGTTACTAGAGATCTTCAATTGGAAGATGTTGAAGTTGAAACCCCAATCTGTAAAACTACTTGTAAAACTCTTTCAGGGAAGAAAGTAGCTATCATACCTATTTTAAGGGCTGGCTTAGGCATGGTTGGAGGGATGCTCGAATTAATACCTGCTGCTAAGCTAGGTCATATTGGAGTATATCGAGATGAAGGAACTTTAAAACCCGTAGAGTATTTTTGCAAACTTCCACAGGATATACAAGAGAGATACTGTATATTAACCGATCCTATGCTTGCAACTGGTGGAACACATTGTTATTCCATATCTCTTTTAAAAGCAAGAGGAGTTCAAAATATTAAACTTATGTGTATCTTAGCTGCACCTGAAGGAATTAAAGTGGTATCTGACGAGCATCCTGATGTGGATATTTATGTTGCAGCTGTTGATGAGAGATTAAATGATAAAGGCTATATTGTACCAGGGCTTGGAGATGCTGGTGATAGATTGTTTGGAACAAAATAAAAACTCTGCTTTTATGCAGAGTTTTTATTTTTTAAATAATCTTTTACCATTGATCTCGTTTTTTCTGAGCTGTCATATAAACATTCATCTAATATTTCATTTGAGATTATTTCATTTTTGCACATGATCTCAACTAAATTAGTTCTACAGAAAGAGCATTGATTTTTTCTATAGGCATAGGATAATACTTCAAATCCCTTCTTGCATTTTCTATCTTGAAATATCTTAATGACTAAAAGTGTTAAGTCATGAAAATCGTAATCTGGATTTTCTTTATATTCTTCCAATACTTCTTGTAAAAATGAATAATCATTATCAAAATTTTTAATCAATAGTCCCAGGGATTCCTTTATTAAAGTCTTATTCCTTAAATTGTCCAAAGCTAAATCATGTAAATATTTATTATTATACCGTGAAAGGGATTCAAGGCAGATAGATTTTAGAGGCTTATCGTCTGTATTATTGTAAATATGTATTAAATCATCAATACTATATGGATAGTCTACAAATATAAAAAATAGAACTAAAGCGTATATATTTTTAGGATCTTTTTCGCCTTTTAATCTATCCGCTGCCTGAAGGACCTCTATATCTTTACAAGACAAAGATGCTTTAGCGGCCATAGACCTTAAAATATTATCTTCAGTAGAATTTACTGCATTTATGAGCATTTGGTAATTTATTTTTTGCTGATTTGATGATTCTTCTCTTGAGTTTTCTGTAAATAATAGTTTATCTAAAAAATATTTAATATTTTCAGATTTTTCCGATTTCTTCTTAAGCGCATTGACTACTTTTTTAACAGAGAATTTTGCCGATAAATACTTTTGTAAATTATCTAATAAAAATATATCCTCATCGATACTATTTTTCATTACACATCCTATATTTTCTGCATATTCCGGCAGATAGTTTATTCCGTGAAATTCGCAAAGTCTGATGAATATGACTTCAGTACATTTGATGATGTTTTCATCATATCTATTACATTTTTTTTTAGAAAGAGCTGTGAAATATTCATTTAATCGTGTTTGCAGCGCATTGATGGATTTCTCACGACCATCTTTTCCAAATAGATAAAGGATTCCAGATAATTGATTAACTATCCAAAAGGAATTAGATTTATGAAATTTTTCTATGATTTTATCTTCAAAAAAATCATCATCGCCTATTAATTTAATAGCTTCAAACAGATAAGGATATCTTTCATCCTCGCAATTTGGGTCATAACATGTATTATTCAAAGAAGCACAGAGAACAGCATCTTTATATATCATTTTATCATCTTTTGAATTTTTTAATTCTAATATTGCACTGCCAATTCCGTAATTTATAGCTTTCTTAAAATCATTTAGTAAAATTTAACTCACCTCTTTATTTATCTCTCTATAGACATTATAAATAACAAAATGACATAAAAGAATATAATATCCCTATAATTACAATTAGTAAACGTGAAATATTAACTAATGTTTTAAGATTAAAATATTATTATTTATTTAGAAAAGTATTTTAAATATATGATTAATTCTCAAGGATCTTGTCCAAAATAAAAGTATGAGGAGTGAAGGTAGATATGAAAAGCAAAATAGCATTAATTCTTATAGTTTCATGCTTTGTATTGTTTATAAATCTAAATCTTGAAAAAGAATATTTGGATAAAATTCAATTAATTTCCAAGGGATCTTTTGAAAACTTAAGTGTAACAGTTTTACTCTCTGGGAATAATAATTATGAAAATCAAGTAATGAAGCTTTTAAATTCAATTCAGTTCGTTAAAGACTATGATTTAACAAGTCATAAAGAAAATTTAATATATGTAACTACGATTAATATAGATAATCTAAAAAGCTATGATCAATATGAGTCCTTAAAAGATTTATTTACAAGATATGAAGGAAAATATTACAACTACGTAAAATTAAGTGGAACTTATAAAATGGAGATTCCAAACGATTCCTATCTTAAAATTAAGCATTCTATAATGCAATATTTAAAAAGCAAAAGCGTTAAAGTTTTCGAATTTGAAAATGATAATATGATTTATATAAACAATGACTGGATTGTACCAAATATAGAAAATTTTAATATAGCTATATGCAAGTATGATAGTGGAACTTACCTATATATAGGGCTTCCTGAAATTATGATGAACTACTAATTCGAACAAATGGAGGTAAGCTATTATGTCTAAATTGATTATTACAGGAAAAAGAGAATTATCTGGTGAGATAATAACGAGCTCCTCGAAGAATTCATCTTTACCTATAATTGCCGCATCGATTTTAGGAAATGGAACTACTAGGATAATTAATGTACCGAATATTTCAGATGTTAAGATAATGATTGAGCTTCTTAGAGGGATAGGTGCCAAAGTAGATTACTATAAAAATACATTATCTATAAATCCGGAATCAATAAATTGTACAGAATTAGTGCAAGAAATATCCAGCAAAATAAGGGCTTCTTTTCAATTTTTAGGACCGTTCTTAGCAAAATACGGGAAAGCAAAGATATACTATCCAGGAGGGTGTAATATCGGTACGAGACCTATTGAACTTCACCTTAAGGGTCTTTCTTCTCTTGGGGCATATATTATTAAAGAAAATGGATTTGTTGAAGTTATGGCTAATAAGTTAATTGGAACAAAAATTTATTTGGACTTTCCGTCTGTTGGTGCTACTGAGAATATTTTGATGGCATCCGTACTTGCAGAAGGCGAAACTACAATAGATAATGCAGCGGAAGAACCTGAAATTACTGATCTCGCTAATTTTTTAAATAAAATGGGAGCAAGGATATATGGTGCTGGTACCGATTCTATTAAGATTACTGGAGTAAACAAATTAACAGCTTGCAGTTATGAACCTATACCTGATAGAATTGAAGCAGGAACTTATATGGTGGCTGCTGCTATAACTAGAAGTAAAATAAAAATTAAAAATGTTCATGAAGATTGTCTAAAACCTGTTTCTGCAAAGCTAAAAGAAATGGGTGTAAACATAGAATCAGGAGATGATGCTATAATCGTAGATGGAAAAAATGAACTTAAATGTACAGATATAAAGACAATGCCTTTTCCAGGATTTCCAACCGATATGCAAGCTCAGATTATGGCACTTTTAAGCACTGTAAAGGGAACTAGTATAATAACAGAAACAGTATTTGAAAATAGATTCAATCATATTAATGAATTTAATAAAATGGGAACAAATATTTCTGTATCTGGAAAAAGTGCGATAATTCAGGGAGTAGATAAAATAAGAGGGTGTAAAGTATGCGCTTCAGATTTAAGAGCTGGTGCTGCACTTGTTCTTATGGGATTATGCGCTGAAGGTGATACGGAAATAGCTGATATGGATCATATAGAACGTGGATATGATAGTTTGCATTTAAAACTTGAAAATATAGGAGCTCAGATATTTAAAGTTTGAAAATTTGGGTGACCTTTCTAAATTTGGAATTATAAATTATATTACTTAAATATACAAAAAAACAATGCATATTAAAGATTTTCTTAATATGCATTGTTTTTTATAAAAATGTTTTTTCATCTTGGTGATTATATACGTAAATAGATATGGATGTTATCGTGTCACATTTAGCGCAGGCTGATAATATCTTAAATAATTCAAATCACCTCGTAAACAATTTAGTTAATTAATATTTTCTCCTCCTGCGTCGTACCATCGTTAAAAGTGGCTATAGCACGGATAGTTAAATTCAAGGGTGCTTTATAGTTATTGTTGCCATCTGGATATGATTTTCCCACAAACAATAAAGAATCTTCTGGAAAGCTGTTCATACTGTCAAGTGTAAAGCTTTTATTGAGATACTCCCAGGATTTAACAGTAAAACTATTGAAGCTACCCATATCATTCATAACAATTTGACCATTTTCTTTTAAGACATGTGCCAATACAAACATAGCATCATCTTCTTCTACGATAAATTCCACATTTTTGATATTCTCGCCGTTAAATTCAAAATATATTCCTCTTCCTCCGTAAAAAGATCCATCACTATTAGCTAGGCCTAGTCCTAGCACAGTTTTTTCATCATAAGAATTTAACTCATAGTAATCTCGAAGGGTAATTGAACCATTGGCTTGCTGTTCAAGGGCGTAAGCTTTTACAGAGAATAAATTGCCTTTTTTGTTGTCTCGTAGGTTCAATATCATACTTCCAAGTAAAAAACAAATTAAAACTACTGCCGTTGTAACAACCAATGAAGTCAAATGGAGAAATGGACGCTTTGCATCATTCATCTGCAGATTATGGATGCAATTTTCTCGAACTTGTTCTCTGTCTGGCATTTTTGCACGGACGATATGGTTTATTATTTCATGACCTTTCATAATAATAGTTGACCTCCTTTCAATTTAGCAGATCACGGAGCTGTTTTAGGGTTCTATACAGCTTGTTTTTAACGCTAGATTCGTTTA
>WQUF01000087.1 GCA_009785875.1 Oscillospiraceae bacterium
TTCAAATTCGCAATATCTTTCTAATAAATTAGCTGAGCTTGGCATTGATGTTTATAAGCATACTTCTGTTGGAGATAACGAAGAGAGGATACTGAGTGCATTGGAAGAGGCTTACAAGAATTGCGATTTAGTAATTACCTCAGGTGGATTAGGTCCGACTACAGATGATTTAACAAAAGAGACCTGTGCTAAATATTTCAATAAAAAGCTCATTATTCACGAAGAATCTTTAAATAAAATAAACTGTTTTTTTAATATGATAAAAGGAGATTTCCCAAAATCTAATGAAAAACAAGCGTATTTTATAGAAGGCTCAACTGTAATTCCAAATAATAATGGGACTGCTCCAGGTTTAATTTATGAGGATAAAGAGAGGAATAAAAAGCTTATAATACTTCCAGGTCCCCCAAAAGAATTAATCCTAATGTTTGAAGAATCGGTTTGTCCGTACCTTAGAAACTTTTCAAAATATATAATAATTTCAAAGATGCTAAAGACCTGTTCTTTAGGTGAAAGTAAGATGGCATCTATGGTAGAAGACATCATATTGAACAGCACTAATCCTACTGTAGCACCATATGCAAAACAAGGAGAATCGCTTTTAAGAGTTACAGCTAAAGCTGAATCTGAAGAGGAATGCTATAAGCTAATGAATCCAGTTATAAAAAATATCTACGATAGGTTAGGCATAAGCTTATATGGAGAAGATAATGACACAATTCAATCTATACTAGGAAAATTATTGATGGATAGAGATTTGACTATTTCTGTAGCCGAATCTTGTACTGGTGGTAAGATATCCTCTATGTTAGTTGAAGTCCCAGGAATCTCAAAGGTATTTCTCGAAGGAGTCACTGCTTATTCCAACGAAGCTAAAATTCGCACATTAGGTGTAAATTCTGAAACCATAGAAAAATATGGAGCTGTTTCGGAAGAATGCGCTAAAGAGATGGCTCTAGGAATCGCAAAATATACAGGCAGCAAAACATCTATTTCCACAACTGGAATTGCAGGACCAGATGGTGGAACGAATGAAAAACCTGTTGGGCTTGTATATATTGGTATATATATAGATGGTGAAACAAAAGTCTTTAAACATAACTATTCTCGAAGCAGGCTGGATATAATAAATAGAATATCTATTCTAGCTTTAAATTATTTAAGAGAAGAATTATTAAATTAAAAACTCTGCGTTTAACGCAGAGTTTTTAAATTTAAATATTTAAGGATTAGGTTTAGTAAATTCTTGTGTCCAAATTATTATCCCATTTTTATCCATGGCTGTGCCTACTCCAATATTTGTAAAATTTTTATTTAAGATATTTGCTCTGTGGAGATCTGAACCCATCCACGATTTTACAACCTCTTCCGGTGTTTTTTGACCTTCTGCTATATTTTCTGCAGCAATTATGAATTTTATATTAGAATTTATCATCATGGTCAATACATCTCCATATGTAGGTGAATTATGTCCGAAATAATTATCATCTATCATATTCTGAGATTTTAATCTAGCAAGTGTAGCAAGCTCAATATCTTCTATAAGTGGAGGAATGTTGCGACTTCTTCTCTCAATATTGCATAACTCAATGACCTTTTTTTCAAAATCAACATTAGAATTTATAACGTTGACTGTGCATTTACATGAAACGATCTTTGAATAATCCTCTATAGTGACTAAAATATCTGTGCTTCCAGTTCCCAAAGCTGTTACTTTACCATATTCATCTACAACAGCAATAGATTCGTCATCTGATTTAAATGTGATTATTTTATTTGAAGCTTCTTCTTCGCTCATTAAGAGATTTATCATGTCAGAGTCATGAAGTCTAAGAATTAAAGAAGATCTGTCTAATTTCATCTCATTTAATCTATCTTTAACTACACCACTGTCTAGGCTTAATTCATAAATTACTATGCTATTGTCTTGGTTTATTGCCCAGCTTATTTTATTTTTATTAAAATTATAGCTTAAATCATCATACATATTGAGCCTACAATCATTTAACTTTTGCATCGATCCCTGTAATTCACCGTGATCATTTATGATTGCCATATAAGTCCCTTTATAAGACCCATCTTCTCCTCTTAATTCCCAAAGCAATATATTTTTATCTATTTCCACTTGAACGATCTTTAAATTAGCTGCATTTTCAATAGTTCTATCAGTATAATCAGTTATGTATACAGGAGTCTGTTTTAAAGATAAATCATCGCTGATCTTTTGAACAAAAACATTTCTTGGAGAGCTTTTAAAATCATCTTCAGAATTATTTTCATAAGTGCCAGCTATCATAAACCCGTCGGTGGTTTTAACTATTCCTCCTAATTCACTATATGTATTTTTATCATCTATGTTACCTTTAAATGCAAAAGTATCGGTTGATTTTAACGAATGCCCTGAATATTCAGATATTTTAAAAGAACGGGGATAAGATGATACTTTATCTACCACTACAAATCCATATTCCAGAGGCAAAACAGATCTATCATAGCTATTTGGAGTGTATAAGGTATTGATACAAGTGTTTTTAGTTATATTTGTAAATGTTTTTAAATCGAATAAAGCCGCATACGACGCATCATGAGTTCTTTTATCCTTTCCTTCATACGTATTGCACCCAAAATAGATGAGCAGGTTGTCTTTTGAAATCTTCATCTTGCAGCCATATAATAATGGATTTTTAACCCCTAATCCACCATCAGAAGGTGCGTTAAAAAAGCATTCTGCTGTTTTTTCTCCATCACCATTGTATTTAACTAATGCCATATTCTTAGTTATCCTATCGGATTTAGCTTCTATGTTAAGTCCAAAGAATACATAGTAATTTCCTTCGCTATCTTTAGTATATGCACCAAACTTAGGGAGTGCCTTTTTTATTATGATGTTTTTAACAAATGTGTTATCTTCATCATATTCATAAATATATATATTTTCATCATCATCTTTAGGGACCACACAGATCGTATATGTACCATCATCATTAGTTATCATTTGGATAGGTGAGACATTTATTCGATTTTTAAAAAAACCAAATCCTTCTTCATTTGGATTATAACCATCTACTACATTTGAAGGAATATAGCCTACGTCATTTTGATATGTAATAAAGTCTAAAGTTGTAGCTTTTATAGCTATGTTCATTGTACATAGATTTACAATTACTAAGCTTATTGTCAATAATAATTTTAAAGTCTTCATTTATTGATATTACCTCCAATAATATAATTATTTAAAATAGTATTTGCAAACTTCTTTAAGTTTATTACCAAATTTTATCAAAATAAAAGATTGGGCTGTTGCATAATGAATAAACATGCTGACGCATGTTTATTCATTATGCACAATTAAGCTGTAATTCCAACTTATTTTCTAACGACATAGATATTTAGCTGATCTAAAGTTATATTTTATAAAGTTCAAAATGGCTATTTATACGCCTCAGCGTATAAATAGCCATTTTGCGCCAGCCCCATATATTTTTTTAATCCCTTACACAAAAGCCATTGCACCACACAAAATAGCCCAAATAATAGCAAAAGCTATAGTTAATTTCCATAAAAATGCTTCTCTGGTTCTACCTTTATGTTGTGAAAAATGTGTATCTTTAACACCAGTAAATAAAGTCAATCCTTCACTTTTACTCGGTTGCATTAATACTACTGTCAATAAAGCAGCAGATGCTATTACAAGAAGTACTGTTAATACTATTTTCAACATATTTCTACACCCCTTCGTTCTCATCTTCAATCACATATCTTGGTATAACCCAAGACGACAAAATTTCTATACTAATGTTTATTATACCAAACGCAATGGAATTTGGAAAGACTTTTATTAATAAGTGAATACCTTACTTATAAATAGTTCCCTTTAATTTTTTAATTGTATCCCTTAATTTGGCAGCTTTTTCAAATTCTAAATTTAAAGCAGCTTCTTTCATTTCCTTTTCATACTTGATAATCAAGTTTTCTACAGTCAATAAATCGTCCTCTATTTCATTATTAGCAGAATACTCTATTTCATCTTCAGCAACTTGAGTACCCTCCATGACAGCTCTAACTTCTTTTATGATGGATTTCGGTGTTATATTGTTTATTTTATTATATTCAAGCTGCTTTTCCCGCCTTCTATTAGTTTCTTTTATAGCTCTATCCATAGAATTAGTGATGTGATCTGCGTACATGATAACCTTTGATTCAGAATTTCTAGCTGCCCTTCCGATGGTCTGAATAAGCGACGTTTCAGATCGTAAAAACCCTTCTTTATCAGCATCCAGGATAGCCACCAAAGCTACTTCAGGGATATCCAATCCTTCTCTCAATAAATTTATTCCTATTAAAACGTCAAATTCACCAAGCCTTAAATCCCTAATGATCTTCATCCTCTCTATGGTATCAATTTCAGAATGCAAATACTTCACATTTACTCCAATATTTTTAAAATAATCTGTTAAATTCTCCGACATTTTTTTTGTAAGAGTTGTGACCAGAACCCTAAATCCTTTTGCGACTGTTTCATTGATTCTGGCATATAGATCATCCACTTGACCAGTTACAGGCTTGATTATTATTTCAGGATCCACTAAACCAGTTGGCCTTATTATCTGCTCTGCTACCTGCTCTGAATGTGAAAATTCGTAATCTGCTGGTGTTGCGCTTACAAATACGATTTGATTGATCTTCTTCTCAAACTCTTCAAATTTAAGAGGTCTGTTGTCAAAAGCAGAAGGAAGCCTGAAACCATATTCTACAAGAGTCTCTTTTCTCGACCTATCCCCATGATACATAGCCCTCAATTGAGGAAGGGTTACATGGCTTTCATCTATGAAGATCAAAAAATCTTCAGGGAAGTAATCAAACAAAGTATGAGGAGGAGTTCCTTGTGCTCTTCCGTCAAATATCCTGGAATAATTTTCAATACCAGAGCAATAGCCCATCTCTCTAATCATTTCGATATCGTAATTGGTCCTTTGCTTTATCCTTTGAGCTTCCAGCAATTTATCGTTTAAAACAAGCTCTTTAACCCTTTTTTCAAGCTCGTCTTCTATTTGACTGATTGCCATTTCAACTTTTTCATAGGAAGTAGCATAGTGGGATCTTGGAAATATCCACGCATGGTTTCTCCTATTTAAGATCTCTCCAGTGAGCGCATTAAATTCCCTTATCCTATCTATATCATCGCCGAAAAACTCTATCTTAATTCCTACATTGCTTTCATTTGCAGGCATTACATCTAAAATATCCCCTCTAACTCTAAATGTCCCTCTCACAAAGTTTATGTCATTTCTCTCGTACTGCATCTCCACTAATTTTTTAATTATTTCATCCCTGGATTTTGTCATGCCCTCTCTTAAAGACAGAGTTAAATTCTTATAATCCACTGGGTTTCCTAATCCATATATGCAAGAAACTGATGCTACGATTATCACATCTCTTCTTTCAAATAATGAAGCTGTAGCGGAGTGCCTCAATCTATCGATTTCATCGTTTATAGCAGAGTCCTTTTCTATATATGTATCAGTATGAGGTATGTACGCTTCAGGTTGATAATAATCATAATAAGATACAAAATATCCTACTGCACTTTCGGGAAAGAATTCTTTAAATTCACTGCAAAGCTGCGCAGCCAAGGTTTTGTTGTGCGCAATCACAAGAGTTGGCTTTTGTACTCTTTCAATTATATTTGCCATGGTAAAGGTCTTTCCTGATCCTGTGACACCTAATAGAGTTTGAGCTCTCATTTTTAAATTAAGACCATCTACTAATTTATCGATGGCGGATATTTGATCTCCCATTGGTTTATAGTCTGATTTAATTTTAAAGTTATCCATTTTATCCTCCAAACAACCTGACTCTTACTCAAATCAGAATAAGAATCCTAAACCAAACATATGGTTTTATTTATTATATCACAATATAGCATATGAAAATCTATAATTTTTGTCACTTATCTTAATACTTTGATTAAAATATATTATAATTATTAATAAAAGGAGGATTATTCTCATGGAAATAATAACACAGCAAAACGCTCCAAAGATAAGTATAGCAAAAAAACTTATGATGGTACTCCTTATATTAATCGTAACTCAAATCACTTTCCAAATAGGCGTTTACGTAGCTTATTTTGTCAGGGATAATTATTTTGCAGGAGATGACTATGTTTTTAACTCAGTTTTCAAACTAATATATCTCATAACAATTTTAATTGCTTTATTTGTTGCCACTCGTTTTGTTAAGAGTGACTGGGGATTTTCTTTGGAAAACCTGAAACTTAAGAAAAAATCTTTTATCATTTTGCTGATCTGCTGGTTTTTACTATTTGTACTTTTACTCGTTGCGAATTATATCTCACCTGATTCACAATATACAGGCTTAAAATGGTATCAAGCGATCTTGGGCTTTATTTATCTTACCTTTGGAGCAGGTATTACAGAAGAGATATTGTTTAGAGCTTTAGCTATCACGTTGCTTTATGGAATGTTTGGCAGTCTCATCTATAAATATAAGTTTACTTCAAATGATATGGTGATTTCAAAAAAGAAGAAGGTCGAAAATCCAAAGAAATACGAATGGGTCTTCTCTATTTCAATCGCCACAATAATTTCAGCGGTTATATTTTCGCTACAACATATATCATACAGGATTTATCCTTTTGTAATATTTAGATTAAATTGGAGTCAAGTTGTTTTTGCTCTAATATTTGGGCTTATAGCTGGTATTATTTTTGAGAAAACAAAAAGCGTTTACCACGTTATAGTCATTCACTGTATCATCGACAGTATAAGCGGATTTAGTATTTTATTTAGCTTTTTATTTAGAATGAGATAGTTAAGTTCAATTTACTAAGAACCCTACTAAAAATGAAACGCACGGTAGTTATATATCCCGTGCGTTTTATCAATTATCTTTTTATCCTTTTTTCATTTAAGTCTAATCTGCTTTCATGTGTTTCAATTCTTTTGTGTATAATATTAATGTCATCTCTAGTATCTTCAACGGTTTCTTTTAGCTTCTTTATATCGTTACTTGTATCACTTACTATTGCATTTATTTTATTTAATAGTTCATCTTTCATTGAGTCTAAATAATTTTTTAATTCTCCGTCCATACTTATAACCTCCATCTATTTTTATTATAACCTATTTTATAGATTAATAATCAATTATTCACCTAGTAATA
>WQUF01000088.1 GCA_009785875.1 Oscillospiraceae bacterium
ACAAATCGTGTGAAGTGATACGCATTTTCTGAATTATATTATTATCATTTGGTCTGCTTTGAAAGGGCTCATAATGATAAACATTTCCAGACTTCTTAATCTTCATAAATGTGCGAAATCCCTCTCGCTGAGTAAATCTGTAAGCTTTATTGGCTGGATTAAATTCCATTATAGCGTTATCCTTATTGTTAACTCCGAAGCACGAAATGCACTGCCCTCTATTGACGTAATAAGCCCATAATGGCTTTCCAGAAAGTCCTGCAATAGCTGGAAGAAAACTAGAAAAAGGCTTTGCCTGATTGTAATTTTCTATGACAAAAGTTTTATTCTCGCTTAAAAAATACTTGATCTTTTTTTCCATAAACTTTTTAACTCCTTTAAGGGGTAAATAGGCTTTTTACATAGAGAGTACGCCTATTTTAAACTTTTTACTTTTTTATTATAATTTAAATTGGTATTTTATTCAACAATTCAAATATTTAAAGTATAGTTTATGCTACTATTGCGTAGATTTTGAATATCATATATTATATTATATAGTAACTTAAGAAATAGGTGATAAGATAAATATGAAATTTGGATATTTTAACGATGAAAAAAAAGAATATATTATAGAAACACCCTATACTCCCCTGCCTTGGATCAACTACTTAGGAAACGAAGATTTCTTTTCTTTGATTTCCAATACAGGAGGTGGCTACAGCTTTTTTCGAGATGCTAAATTGCGCCGCTTGACCAGGTACCGATACAACTCCGTTCCTTCTGACACAGGCGGTCGCATGTATTATATAAAAGATATGGATACCTTATGGAGTCCTTCATTTAAGCCATTGTGTACTCCTCTCGATTCATTTTTATGCCACCATGGAATGGGTTATACTATTTTTGAGGCATCAAAGAATGGGCTAAAATCATCGCTTACATGTTTTGTACCAATTGGAGATCCTTGTGAAATAAACCATCTGGTTTTAAAAAACGAAACCAGTTTAGAAAAGCAGATCGAAGTTGTAAGCGCAGTTGAATGGTGCCTTTGGAACGCTGTTGATGATAATCAAAACTTCCAGCGCAATTTTAATATAGGTGAAGTCGAGATAGATGGCAGCACGATTTATCACAAAACTGAATATCGAGAAAGGCGCAATCATTATGCATTTTTTTCAGTTAATAGACCTATAACTGGATTTGACACAGATAGAGAAGCATTTTTAGGTTCATTCTCCTCTTGGGACAGACCACGAGCTGTATTTTCAGGCAATAGTACCGATAGCATCGCACATGGTTGGGCGCCAATAGCTAGCCACCGTGTAAATCTGACTCTGCAGCCTTTCGAAGAAATCAGCTTAGTTTATGTATTGGGATATGCTGAATTACCTGATGATGAAAAATGGGAATCCACTGATGTCATCAATAAAACTCCTGTAAAAGCACTGCTTTCTAAATATCAGACTAAAATTCAAGTTGAAGATGCTTTATCGATTTTAGCACAGCATTGGGAAAAGCTGCTGGATAAGTTTTATGTAGAAAGCACAGATGAAAAACTTGACAGGATGGTGAACATATGGAATCAATACCAATGCATGATTACTTTTAATCTTTCTCGAAGTGCTTCTTACTATGAAAGCGGAACTGGCAGGGGTATGGGATTCAGGGATTCATGCCAAGATATCCTAGGCTTTGTGCACATGATACCAGAGCTTGCAAGGCAGAGGATTCTTGATATAGCATCGATTCAACTTGAGGATGGAAGCAGCTATCATCAGTATCAACCTCTAACTAAGAAGGGTAATGCTGATATAGGCGGTAATTTCAACGATGACCCTTTGTGGCTTATTGCCTGCACCCAAGCCTATATTAAAGAAACTGGAGATGATGGGATACTCACTGAGCTTGTACCTTTTAATTCCATAGAAGGTACTGAAGTCGCTCTATTTGAGCATTTAAAGCGCAGCATACACTTTACAATAGATCATCTAGGCCCACATAATTTACCCCTTATAGGTCGTGCTGACTGGAACGACTGCCTTAACTTAAATTGCTTCTCCATGAATCCGGACGAAAGCTTCCAAACCACTGAAAACAGCGATGGTAAAGTGGCAGAAAGTGTATTTATCGCTGGGATGTTTTTATTGTATGGAAAAGAATACTCTGAATTGTGTCATCGTTTTAAAGATAAAGCTCCCTTTGATGCTGAAGAGGAAATCTCATTGATAGATAAAGAGATCGCTAAAATGGAAAAAGCTGTTCTTGATCATGGATGGGATGGTGAATGGTTTCTCAGAGCTTACGATGCAAATGGCGGCAAAATTGGCTCTTCAGAATGCAAAGAAGGAAAGATATATATTGAACCCCAAGGCTTTTGTATAATGGCTGGTGTTGGTATAAAAACCGGAGAAGCTCAAAGGGCTCTTAATAGCGTGAAGCAACATTTAACTACAAAATATGGTACTTGTCTACTATGGCCATGCTATTCGGTTTACGATAGGAAATTAGGTGAAGTAAGCAGTTACCCAAAAGGTTACAAAGAAAATGGCTCGATATTCTGCCATAATAATTCATGGATCTCTATAGCAGAAGCTATCGTAGGTAATGCAGATGAAGCTTTTGATGTTTACCATAGAATCGCACCAGCTTATAACGAAGAGATAAGTGAAATACGCCGAGTTGAACCTTATGTATACTGCCAAACCATTGCAGGACAGGAAGCACCAACATTTGGAGAAGGAAAAAACAGCTGGCTCACAGGAACTGCTGCATGGACATTTGTCAACGTCAGCCAGTATTTGCTGGGAATCCGTCCAAATTATGATGGTTTAGAAATATTCCCTTGCCTTCCTGAGAGCTTTAAAAAAGTCTATATAAAGCGAATTTTTCGAGACACAGAATATAGGATTACCATTGAAAGAGGAGATCATCCTAGTATGTCAGTAGATGGTGAGAAAATTTGCGGATATGTTGTTCCTTATAAACAAGATAAAAAAATTTGCGAGGTGAAATTAATTATATGAAATACGGATATTTTGACGATTCTGCTAGAGAATATGTGATTACAAGACCTGACACCCCTAACCCTTGGGCAAATTATCTTGGTTCACCTGAATATGGTGCAATCATCACACAAAATGCTGGAGGTTACAGCTTTGTAAAGAGCGGTGCAGCTGGGCGCATAATACGCTATAGATTTAACGAAAGCGACCGCCCAGGAAGGTATATCTATTTAAAAGATGATGAAACAGGCGAATACTGGTCCCAAACTTGGCAGCCATGTGGAAAACCTTTAGATGAATTTAAAACTACCTGTCGTCATGGTACTGGATATACTAAAGTAGATACTGCCTATAAAGGGATTGAAAGTGCTGCAAGTTACTATGTTCCCCTTGATCAGGCACATGAAGTATGGGCTCTCACCGTTACAAATGCTTCTGATGTTTCTCGTACCATTTCCATATTTGGATATGCTGAGTTTACAAACGAAGGCAACTACGAGCAGGACAATGTGAACTTGCAATATACTCAGTTCATCACAAGGACTTATTTTAACGATGATACCATATTTCAAACCATCAATGAAAATTGCCACGGTAAGGTAGATGATCATTCAACGGCGAAGCGATTTTTTACCCTTTGTGGAAATCCAGTAGATAGCTATTGTGGTGATAGAGAAAACTTCATCGGAAATTATCAAGATTATGGAAACCCTGCTTCTGTTGAAAATGGGAAATGCGACGATTCTTTAAATTATGGTGGTAATTCATGCGGAGCATTGCATACAAAAATAAAGCTTAATCCTGGAGAGTCTCGCAGGCTGATTTTCCTTTTAGGGCAAAAGAATAAGGACGAGGTAGCCTCACTTCGCACCCTATATAGCGATTTATCCCTTCCTGATGAGGAGCTTTCTAAGTTATGCAGCTACTGGCACGCTAATTTAGAAAATCTCAAGGTAACCTCTCCTGATCCAAACTTTAACAGCATGATCAATACTTGGAACGCTTATCAGTGCTTTATTACGTTTATATGGAGCCGTGCCGCTTCTCTAATGTACTGTGGACTTCGTAATGGCTATGGTTATAGGGATACTGTTCAGGATATCGGCGGCATAATCCATTTATCTCCTGAAATGGCAAAAGAAAAATTGATATTTATGCTTTCTGCTCAGATGAATCATGGTGGAGCCCTTCCTCTTGTAAAATTTAATCATAAGGCTGGCTCTGAGACTGGTCCTGAGGACGAAGGTTATGTGAGAGAAACCGGGCACCCAAGTTACCGAGCTGACGATGCTCTATGGCTCTTCCCTGCTGTTTTTAAATATGTTTCTGAAAGTGGAGATATAGATTTCCTTGATTTAAATATCCCTTACGCAAATGAAGGCTCGGCAACAGTATACGGTCACTTGCAGCGTGCTATCGACTTTTCAATGAACAATCAAGGGTTATATGGTCTTCCAGCTGGTCTTCACGCCGATTGGAACGATTGCTTAAAACTTGGCAAAAAAGGTGTATCGTCATTTGTTGCTTTTCAGCTTTATTACGCTTTCGATATTTTGTCCCGCTTTGCTAAGCACAAAAAAGATGATGAATCATATGATAAAATGATGACTTCAAAAAATAATTTAGCTGAACTGATCGAAGAGCACTTCTGGGATGAGGATCGCTTTGTAAGAGGTATAAGCGAAAAAGGCGAGGTCATAGGAAGCAGAGAAAGCAAGGAAGCTTCATTTTGGCTAAACCCTCAGAGTTGGTCGGTTATAAGCGGTTTTGCAGATGAAAAAAGATCTCATCAAGTTATGGATTCGGTTCACGAAAAGTTAAATACCCCTTATGGTGTAAGGCTTATGGCTCCACCATTTAAAGAACAATATATCGAAGGAGCTTACGCTATATTGTTCAATCCGGGGATGAAGGAAAATTCTTCAATATTTTTACAAACTCAAGGGTGGCTCATTTTAGCTGAGGCACTTTTAGGGAGAGGATCTTTAGCTTATAAATACTATAAAGAAAGCTGTCCTGCTGCTCAAAACGACATTGCGGATATTCGAAAGGTAGAACCATATGTCTACAGCCAGTTTACCGAAGGCAGTGATTCTCCTAATATGGGTCGAAGCCGTGTGCACTGGCTTACAGGAACTGCTGCTACGGTTATGGTCTCTTGTGTTGAAGGTATTTTAGGTCTGCGCCCTGATCTTCTTGGAATAAAAATATCTCCTTCTATCCCACCAGAATGGAAAGAGCTTAAGATAGAAAAATGTTGGCGTGGAAAACTCTTGCGAATAAAGATAGAAAATCCAGATGGCAAAGAAAGTGGATTCGATGATTTGACGTTGAATGGTAAAGCTATTGAAGGGAATTATATACTGGAAGATATCTTAGAAAAAGAGAATGATATTATTGTAAAATGAGAAACATAATTACAATACAACACACTCAATCTGTTCAGCACACAAATGGAATGGTTGGCTCATGGACAGATTGGGATTTAACTGAGCATGGAATTGAGCAGGCTAAACGAATTGGAGAGCGTCTTTCTCGAGAAATTAAGAACCAGCGATATGTCATGTATTCGTCTGATTTGCTAAGAGCAAAACACACAGCAGAAATTATAGCTGGTTTTTTAGGAATTGGACTGATATTCACTGATGCTTTGAGGGAATTTAATTTAGGTGAAGCAGTTGGAAAATCGAAAGAATGGGCACGCAAGAATGCAATATGCGAAAGCTTTCCTGAAACCATCGACTGGCCAGAAACCATAGATGATAAACCATTCTTAGGAGCTGAATCCAAAAGAGAAGTATGGAACCGTTTATTAGATTTTCATAATCAGATTATAGCAAAAACAGAAGAAAATTTAATTATTGTTTCACACGATGGCACTTTAAGCTTATTTTATGCACTATGGCTCGGTTTAAATATTGAAATGCTTAACAAATGCAATTTATCAGGTTATACAGGCGGTGTATCATTTATGCGTGAGGATTCGAATAAAAATCGTATTATATCTCGTTTAAATGACCTTTCATATATTAAATAATTAAATAGGAGAGCGAATCGAATGCTTAATGGATGCAATATATAAAAAGATATTTTTTGAATATTATGAACACAAGAAATATGAGGATTTCCCATATTCTTGTGTTTATTTCTGTTATTGATATTTATAATTTATATACTTTTTTAGCGTATCTGTATGCATTGGGTAAAAGACTTCAGGCGTTTCGGTAAGCAATGTTTTTATCTCTGAAATTGATGCCCATTTATAATTCTTTGATTCATCGGAAAATGGAAGCAAATCTCCTGTTACCCGACAGATAAATACGAAAACCATTATTGGATAGTCACCAACAATATTCTGTGAACATGAAAAAGGCATGAAATTGATGACTTTGTATTTATCTCCCTCATAAACAGATAACTCATCTTCTCCAAATATTTCTGTTACTTCAAGCCCTGTCTCCTCTTTTATTTCTCGCTTTAATGCATCAAAAATACTCTCAAAAGCACGAATCTTTCCAGAAGGTATCTCTAATAGACCATCTTCACATGGAGCATTAGACTTGCATCTCGTCTGTAAAAGAATGTGTTCAGCATCATCAATAATTTTTATGATTATACCACCAACACCAGGAATTGAAAATTGTTCCGTGTTTTCATTAAAAATACTTTCCTTCTTTTTTAAAGCTAATAGGTAATTCACATATAACTCTTCTTCCCAGACAGTACTAAGACAAAAAGGGTGTCCAGCTGGGTCAAACATAGTAACACACCCTTCCTTAAAAAATTGAACTTCACTAATCACTGCGCCACACGCTTTAGCATGTTCCACAGCTTCATCAAGATCCTCGACAAAAAAATCAAAATGCATCATCTGTGATTGTTTATCTCTTTCCCAAGGCCATACAGGTTTTTGATAATTTTCAACAGCCTGAAATACTAAAAGAGATGGATGCTCTGGTGAGCTAATAACAGCAACTCCATTACCTGAAAAAGTTTTAGTCCAACATAACATTTGCGCATAGAAATCTGCCAATACATCTGCATTATCGCAATCTATTGCTATACCAATAATTTTCATAGGTGTTCTTTTTTTATTCTTAGTGTCCACAATGTTCACCCTCTATTTAATAATATTATTTAATAGAATTAAAAACAGCTTCTAAATCTATTTCAACATTTTCTAACGACTTTAA
>WQUF01000089.1 GCA_009785875.1 Oscillospiraceae bacterium
G
Organism: Oscillospiraceae bacterium; assembly: GCA_009785875.1. Classification (GTDB taxonomy): domain Bacteria; phylum Bacillota; class Clostridia; order Clostridiales; family Clostridiaceae; genus WQUF01. The sequence goes on from WQUF01000089.1 coordinate 2, forward strand.
ATACCTCCTAAATAATAGTTTGACCATATTTACTTTTGTATTGTAAACCATTTGATATGCGTGGTACAATAAACAAAAAACAGTTTTTAACTATACTATTTACAGATGGAGGTGAAAAGATGCCGCAAATCAGCCGATATACTGCAAACATGCTTCCGATAGAATTTAATGCTGATGAGAAATTTACAGACAAGCCACTTTCTGAGCGGTTGACTATGATACTCATTACCAGTGGCAAAGCAAGTTTGATTCTGAATAAAAAAACTATGATGCTGGCTGCCCCTTGTATGCTATTAATTTCGCAATACGATCAGTTAAAGCTTGGTGAATGTTCACGGTTTGCAGCGAAGTCCTTTAGTTTTGCTCCACCGTTTTTAAACTCAAATGTTACTTTTGAAGGATTGAAATCCGATGATATTTCTTCAGTTAATGAAAGTCATGATAGAAGCATCATGGGATTATTTTTAATAAGAGACGAATACTATGATGGTGCTATCGACCTTCCTCTATCAACATATTTGCATATTTCCCAGTGGCTTGCAATCATAGGAACTGAAGTCTACTCACAGAGCGATGGATACTGGCCATGCCGCATTCGCCGCTATTTGCTGCAAACACTTTACCTATTGCAAGATATTTTTTTTAGTCGTGAAATTCCAGGTACCATAAACCGTAAAAAGTCGCAAATCGATATAGTATTAGAATACATACATGTAAATTATGCAGATGATATCACTCTTGATACTCTTTGCCAGTTGATTCACCTAAATCGCACCTCACTTAACCAAAAGTTTAAAGAGCAAACAGGACAAACACCCATCAACTATTTATTGTCCTATCGCTTGAAAATCGCTTGCGAGACACTGAAATATACTTCTTTGGGTTTGAGCGAAATTACGGAGGCACTTGGGTTTAGGTATGATACATATTTTATAAGGCAATTTACTGAGAAAATGGGTGTTTCGCCAACAGAATACAGACGAATTGTTCAGGCTGAAGATGATATTAAACTTATGGGGTAAAAAATATCTTGTCGCAAATACAAAGAAAATGAATATACTATATTGAGGTTATTATGGAAAACAAGCAAATAGTAAGGTTTGAAATCTACGAGATGGAATATAAAGGTGGCACAGTGAAATCAGATTTATCACTTATGACCTTTGATGAGAAATATTACGAGCAGTATAAAAATTTAATCGATGACTGTTTTTATGAAATGCGAAAAGCATTGAATATTCAGCCTTATGAAAAATATTGTGATAACTTTGAGGAACTGATGAAACAAAAGGAAAATGTTTTCCTGCTTTTAGATGGCGATAAAATCATCAGCACAGTGACCTGTTTTAAAAATGAAATTGGAAACTTGGCTGTGAATTTAAAATATCAAAGGCAAGGTTATGGACGTAAACTCATGGAATTTGCTATTAGTTATTTGCAGAAGCGTGGAGATTCTCCCATAAAATTGACAGTTACGAAATGGAATAAAAATGCGATTGTACTATACAAATCACTTGGCTTTGAGATCACGAAAGAAATAACCCTTGAAGGTGTAAGTACAAAAGATACAGATGGTAATTGGTCGTTTAAGTTTACATCAACTGGTGGGTTGAATATACGATGATTATTAAATTGTCGTGACACGTCACGACAATTGAAAAAAAACATACTTTAAAACAAAGAAAATAAATACAAACAGAGTGATTTGTGAGTAGGAGAATAATATTTTATGATAAAAATATCACATCTTTATTGTGTTTGGGCAATCAAAAACAACTGTTCATTCTTCAAAATCGAACCAAAACTTAATGAAAATAATATTTTTGATTATGAAATTTTAGGCGAAGAGCAACTAAATTTTGATTTTATCGAAATCATATTTAATAAACAAAAAGATGGAAATGGGAGTAAAGTTTCATTTAAAGAGTCTACTTTTGATTTGATATGTTTCTGTGATTCATTACATTTCACTCAAACAGACAAGGAATTGTATGCAATTTTAGATAAATGTTTACTTATGCTTAAACCAAATGGTAAATTAGCTATATTTTGTGGTAACAATAGCGAACAACTTGATATATGGGGACAAAACAACAATATACCAGTACAGATAGTTGATTTAATTGAAACAAATAAAAAACTATGGTGTAATGTTTTTAGTGAGCTCATAACGATGTCATCAGAATTGCGAAAGGAAGTTCCCGAAACATATGAAAGAATAAAAAGTGAGTGCATAGAAAAATTACAATGGGAAAGTTGGTCGCCTCGATGGTTATACATTTTTAATAATAAAAAACAACAAAGGATAAATTCTTTGAATTTGCCACCGTGACTACTTTTAAAATTTCCTCAGACCTTGCCATAGTTGAGGCTGCTCTTTCTTAAATGTTAAAGAATGGTATTGTAGAAAAGATTGGAGTCTATTGAAATACTAAATACATACAAAAATAATTTTCTGAGGTGATATTATGCAGACAATAGATATTTTTCAAGTGATAAAAAATGCCGATAAATATAATGTACCTAATTTATATGTTTCGCAATTGCTGGGAATATCAGAAGGAAAAGTAAAGCTCCTTAAAAAGCTTGAACCCGAAGATTACCAAATGGTTTTAAATACTAAAAAGATATATAAATTAGTTGAATTAAAAGAGAAATTTCTTGATTTTATAAAAAGTACAAAAGTCTCAACATTAATATTGACTGGTTCATATGCCCGTGGTTTAGCAACAGAAGATAGCGATATAGATATAATTATTGAAAGTGACGATATTGTTGAGGATTATGAAAAAATATATAGTGAATTATCTGCCATTTTAGAAAAACATATTGATATAATGACTGTTACCGGCATTGAAAACTCTGTATATCGTGAAAGCCTTTTAGAAGGGAGTATACTAATATATGGCAAAGGATTGTAAAGAACTTTTGATTAAACACTTAAATGCATTATCGGGTATTTTAGATAAATACAATATAAATACGGCTAAGGATTATACAAAGCAATATAAAAAAGGATATGAAGAATTTAATGCCTCAACAATATTTCACATTGGACATATAGGAGAAAACATAAAAAAGCTTGATGATTCATTTAAAGACTTGGATAAAAGCATACGATGGAAGCAATTGATAAGACTTAGAGATATTGCGTTTCATGACTATGATAGTATAAACACAGACTTCGTTGCTGATTTATTATTTAAAGATATACCAAAATTGCAAGCTTTACTCGAAAAATAATATGATCTTGGAAATGAATATGGAGATTTATATCATCAAGAATTTGAAAAAATAGATATTGAAATGGCTTTAAGAGTTGAAAATAAAAAAATTTATTGGATGAATCTTGAAAATTCAAAAGGGCTCAATTTAGAAAATATAATTTTTGTTAAAGAAATAGAACAGCAAAAAGATGATATACTTCATTTTTTATATAATAATAAAAAGCATCAAGATATTTCTTTAAACAAAATTGTAACATATGAAAGTAATATGGATTTTATTAATAATGCAACAGATTTTGTTGTTGCTAATATTGATAGGTTTATGAATTAAAGGTGAATACTGATGGATAAATCAATAGTTTATATTGTCAATTCAGCTCCTGGAGTAGGCAAAACTACTTTAATGAAAAAATTACATACAAAGTTACCAGATGGCTTTGCTTTAATTGACGGTGATGATGTTGGTAAAATCACTCCATATGAGAACATATGAAAGAGAACGCAACACAAGCCGGTTAGTCAATTTAGAGCAGGCGAAAGAATTAAACAAAGAGGTAAAATTACTTTACGCCGATTTTAGAATAGATACGACCAATATTGATGCTGAAGAGGTCGTTAGCCGAATAATTAACTATCTAACTGGAGGTTTTATAAATGAAACTAATTGATATTTCTCACGTTTTAGATGAGAATACGCCTATTTTTCCTGGTGATCCTAAAACAACATTAACAAGGATCAAAACTATCGATAAGGATTATTACAATGCGTATTTATTGCAATCCTGTTTTCATACAGGAACCCATGTTGATATACCTATGCATTTGATAAATGATTCCCGAACTGTAATAGACTTTCCATTGGATGGCTTTGTTGGAAGAGGCATTCTTCTTGATGTTCGAGGCGAGAAAACACTCGAAATGAAACCAATCTATAAAGAAATGATTAGTAAGCAAGATATTGTTTTGACATTTAGTGCTTTTGATAAAAAATATTTTCAAGAAGAATATTTTTCCCAGCATCCAACTGTCAGCGATGAATTAGCGGATTTTTTGCTTTCACGAAAGATTAAGATGTTAGGTATGGATATGCCTTCACCTGACTATCCTCCTTTCACATTTCATAAAGAGTTATTGAGAAATGGCATATTTGTTTTGGAAAACTTGACAAATTTACAAAGCCTAATAGGCATAAAAAAGTTTGAAGTAATGGCTTTACCATTAAAGATAAGATCGGAAGCGAGTTTTGTCAGGGCTATTTGCATAATAAATGACGATATTTGACGACATAAGTAGTAAACATAGGATTTCTCCAGTTCATGAACAGTCTGATCATTAAAGAAGCACCCATTCTTTTAGTCTAAATGGATGCTTTTTTCACTAGTATTATTTGTTTATATTTTCAGTAGCAACAACAGCTTTGCTATCTATAATTTGCTGCACCTCTTCAAATCCTGTTAAAAATGCAAAATTATAGCGAGCAGGCAATCCAAAGACATATTTGGAGTTTCTAGCTAACTCACTTGGATTAATAGGAGCAGCTCCAATATGAAATTCATCATTATTCATAGCATTCCATTGTTCAATCGTAAAGACCATTATCGGTATATCCTGGCGAGGATTTTCTTCTGTCCAAAGTGGATGGCGTATAGAAATTAATGGGCCGGTCTCTTTAATAACTCCTTCACCCATAGTATCATAACCGTCCCATGTACTATTTACAATGGTATATCCTTTCCAAGTTTCAGGCAAATTCACTTTAAATCCATATTCAGTATTATTATAAACTACTTGCGTTTTGGTTTGTTGAGGAGAGATAATAAAAGATTTTTTATTTTTATCACAAGTCACTAATTTAATAGTCACATTTGGTATTTTAACTCTTATGTAATTGTTAGAGTCTATCCCTAAAACTGTCACTATGTTTATCATAGCTAAAATAATAACTATAGAAAGAACTTTCTTTATAAATTTCATATAAACACCTCATTATAAATAAAGCAGTGCAGTAAAATCGGTTCTTACTCAACATTGGGTATTTTCGAAAACAGATTTATCCCAAGTCATGTCACGGTGACACTAATTAGAAATAAAATAAGGTTGAAGGTATTATACCCAAATCTGAGTAAGAACCGTAAAATACGCTGCTAAATTATTAAGCTGCTACATTTAAAGCAGGAGCTGGTCCATCAATTAAATTATTCTCATATTTAAAATCAACAACCTTCATATCCTTTATCATTTCTACAAGTTTATCTCTCAAAGGAATCAAAGTGTCATGAACTTCGGTAGCCCCTGAGAAATCATACTTATCTCCACCCGACATCAAGAAGTCAATTGAAGAAACTGTATAATCTTTGTCCATCTCAATTGGAGTTCCGTCCAAAAGTTCCATATGAGTTATTCTATCCATATAAGGTTTTGAGGAATCGTACCAAACATTTATACCATAGAATTGTCCTGGTTTAAAGTCTGTGGTCATTATTCCATGCTCGATGACCTTCTTAAGCTCTGCTCCTGATAATTTCATCGTAACTAAAGTGTTATCGAATGGGAATATCTGATACATCTCTCCCATTGTGATATCTCCTGCAGTAAGCCCTGTCCTTATTCCACCACCATTGAATATTCCAATCTGAGTTCCACCTGCTTTAGCAAGTAGCATCGAAGAAAGCTCTCCCATTGGTGTAACTTGATCAACAGTTGTATCGTGATCATATGCAACACTTGCTGTACCAACTACTTCATTTAAGATTGGTCCAAGTTTTGATGAATATGAATCCAGAATAGCTTTAGCTGCAGTACTCGCAACTAAATCTGTTCTGTTATATAACTGATCATATTTTGTATCTATTGAAACTAATTTATTCTTATTATTAAATACTAAATTCATCTCAGCAAGTGCTCTTCCATTGTATCCTCCTTGTACAATAGGAATTCCGTTTACTGTTCCGCTTATATATTGATGAGTGTGTGCGCAGAACACAGCATCCACATTTTTTACTGCGTTTGCAAAATCAGCTACTTCTCCAGTTATTACATTTGTAGTAGCATCCTGGAATCCTCCAAGGTGGGTAAGAGCAATAACAGCATCGACCTTATACTGCTGCTTTAAAGTTTTTGCCCAAGTTGATGCAGACTTAGCCGGATCTCTAAATTCCAAATTAGCTACATTTGCAGGAGTGGTTTGATATGCAGTCTGTGGAGTGGATAATCCAATTAGACCAATTTTAACTCCATCAACTGTGATTATCTTATATGGTTTTGCCCAAGTCACAGGTTGTCCTGTAGTTTTATCGTAAATATTTGAAGCTAAGAAGTCGTATCCACCTGATTTTGCCCATGCTGGTATGGAACTAACCCCCCAGTCAAATTCGTGGTTACCTATAGCTGATGCGACCATTCCCATCTCTTTTAAAGCATCATTTACAACTGCACCTTTAGTTAAATTTGAAGTTGCGCTTCCTTGGAATAAATCCCCTGCACCTAAAAATACAGTATTAGGATTCTCTTGTTTAAGCTTATCCAGTGCATCTGCTACTTTTGCAATACCTACATTCTTTCCTGACTCGTCAACACTTCCATGGAAATCATTTATAGCAGCTAATGTTACAGTCTTATTTGTTGCAACGGCTATATCGGCTGCAATTAAGCTTCTCACATTAGGAGTTCTTCCATCTGAAGATGTAGGAATGGTTATTTTTCCGCTATTGACAAGCTCTACAGCTTCTGCTCTTAATTTTTTATCGTAACTGTATCCAGTCAGTTCCCAATTCTTCTTGAAGAAATCCTTTGTTGAAATTACTCCTCCTTTAACGTCTTTAATATATAATCCAATTAAATCTCTAACAGCAGAAACTGGCTGCGATGATGAATCATAAACAACTTCAAC
>WQUF01000090.1 GCA_009785875.1 Oscillospiraceae bacterium
CTTTAAATGCTTCTTGTGCGTCTAGAGTAGCTTTGTGAGCTTTTTCAACTATAATTTGTTTCTTATCAATTTCGATATTTAAATCATGAATTTTTGTTTCATTATCTTGGATTGTTAAAGTTAAATTTGAAATAGTATTGTCAATTTTAAGTATTTTATCTGTCGCATCCTGAATATCTTTATCTATACTTTCATTATCAGATTTAGCTTTATTTATATCATCTTCAGCTTGTTTAACCTTTTCTGTGAGATCCGCTCCTATAACCAGTATTGGAGATAAAACAAACATAAGGGATAATAATGCGCAAATTATCAATTTAAATGATTTTTTGTCCATGATTGTCCTCCTAAACTTCATATTAACCATGTTTTTAATTAAAAATTTAAATTTAATTAATTTATTATGTATTAATTATATAATAAATAGAAAAATTTGTCCACACATCAAAAAATTCTATTACTTCTATTATTAGTATTGGTAAATTAAAGAAATTTAAACATAATAATATTTTAATAAATATACGAATTTGTTGTACCATTTTTTGTGTCATAGGAATATATATAATTGTAAGTATTTTTAAAAAGGAAGAATATGGCTAAGTATAATTTATCTGGTACCCTTACTGCGGAAAATCTTTCTAAAGCTTTTGCTGGTGAATCTCAAGCTAGAAATAGATATACATTTTTTTCTGAAGTTGCTAAAGAGGAAGATCTTAGAGTTATTGAAGAGGTCTTCTTGGAAACAGCTGATAATGAACGTGGTCATGCTGAAATGTTCTTTGATTATTTATCAGAGAACTTATCCAATGGATTATCACTAAATATCGATGTTCCTATAGGATTAGGTACGACTGCAATTAATCTTGCTAATGCTGCAAAAGGAGAAAAAGAGGAGTGGACTAAGCTCTATCCAAAATTTGCTGATGATGCAAAAAAAGAAGGTTTCCCCGAAATCTATACTTCTTTTTCTAAAATCGCTACTGTTGAAGCTAGACATGAAAAGAGATTTTTAAGTTATCTAGAAAGACTTGAGAAAAATAAACTCTATAAACTTCCCTATGAAGTAGTTTGGGAATGCAGCAATTGTGGCTATAGAACAAAAGGAAATTCTGCCCCTGATATTTGTCCTGCCTGTCATCATCCTATAAGCTACTTTAAAATAGCTTGTAAGGAAATTTATCCTATAAAAAAATAAATATTTATCTAGCGCAAAACAAATTAAAAATTGGTTTTGCGCTAGAAAGTTATTTCTAATGAGGTTTAAAAGCTTTTAACCTAAGCGCATTTGTTAAAACTGAAACGGAGCTTAATGACATAGCTGCTGCAGCAATCATCGGGTTTAAAAGAGGACCTCCGAATATGTGTAGTACACCTGCTGCTATAGGTATTCCTAATATGTTATATCCAAATGCCCAGAATAGATTCTGCTTTATGTTCCTTATAGTATTTTTGCTAAGCTGTATAGCAGTTGCCACGTCTGATAGATCGCTCTTCATAAGCACAATATCAGCAGATTCCATAGCAACATCAGTACCGGATCCTATTGCAATACCAATATCAGCTTGTGCTAAAGCTGGCGCATCATTTATTCCATCGCCTACCATTGCTACCTTTCTGTCTTCACTTTGAAGCTTTTTAACCTCATTTGATTTATCCTGTGGTAAAACTTCGCTTAAAACTCTATCTATGCCGATCTCTCTAGCGATTGCGTCTGCTGTTTTTTTATTATCTCCAGTTATCATAGCCACCTTTATACCCATGGATTTTAATTTTTCAATTGCACTTATACTGCTCTTTTTAACGACATCAGCCACAGCTATAATCCCAGCAGTCTCTCCATCTATAGCAATATACATCGGTGTTTTACCCATATCGGCAAGTGTATCTAGAGTATCGATTAATTTTACAGTTGGTATATTATACTCATCCATCAGTTTTTTGTTTCCTAACAGGATATCCTTTCCACCCATTGAAACTTCGATGCCTTCACCTGGTATAGCCTTGAAATCATCATATTTTAAAAATTCCAAATTTCTTTTTGTTGCCATACTTACAATGGCTTGACCTAAAGGATGCTCTGACCCTTTCTCTGCAGATGCTGCAAATTGCAATAATGTGTTTTCATCTAAATTATTTAAAGCTATAACATCAGTAACTTCTGGTTTCCCTTCTGTTATAGTTCCTGTTTTATCAAAGACAATTGTGTCAATTTTATGAGTGCTTTCAAGGGCTCCTCCGCTTTTGATCAATATCCCATACTCAGCTCCTTTTCCCGTTCCAACCATTATAGCAGTTGGCGTTGCAAGACCTAATGCGCAAGGACAGGCAATTACTAAAACCGATATGAATATAGTAATATAAAAAATCGTAGATTGACCACTTATTGCCCATAAAATAGCAGAGATAAACGCAATTCCAATTACAATTGGTACAAAGTATCCTGAAACTATATCAGCTAGCTGAGCTATTGGTGCTTTTGATCCTTGAGCTTCTTCTACTAGTTTTATGATCTGAGCAAGTGCAGTTTCACTTCCTATTTTTGTAGCCTTAAACTTAATAGTCCCGTTTTTGTTTATGCTCGCAGCAAAAACTTTATCACTAATTTTTTTATCTACAGGCATGCTCTCACCTGTAAGCATGGATTCATCTATAGCAGTGTTTCCTTCTAATATTATGCCGTCTACTGGTATTTTTTCTCCTGGCTTAACGAGTATTACATCATCTATTTCTACTTCATCGATTGGTATTTCAATTTCAATATTATTTTTAAGAATGGTTGCAGTTTTAGGAGCAAGACTCATCAGCTTTTTAATCGCTTCGCTTGTCTTTCCTTTTGACACGGCCTCAAGGGTTTTTCCTAATAGTATTAAGGTTATGATAGTTCCAGCACTCTCAAAATATAGCCCATGCACTGCTTCATAATTATGCTGCAGGATTTCATAAACAGAATAGAGGCTATATAGTATAGCTGCCGTTGTTCCAATGGATATTAAAGAATCCATATTAGGAGCAAGAGAAAATAAATTTCTATACCCCACTGTGTAAAATTTATATCCTGCTATCACTATCGGTATTGTAAGGATTATTTGAGCTATAGCGTAATTTAAAGGATAATCCATTGGTCTTAATATGCTTGGAATAGAAAAATGAAGCCAGGAAACCATAGATCCCATAGCAAGGTATAAAAGTGGTACGCAAAATACTGCAGATACTATAAATTTTGTCTTTAATATTTTAATCTGCCTTTCCTTTCTAATTTGATCTTCATCCTCTTCTTTTCTCTCTTCTTTTGCTCCAAATCCAATCTTTTCAATTGCTTGTATTATGTCTATTAAGCTAATCTTTTCATCATCGAATTCTACATTTGCTTTCTCTGTAGCTAAATTAACGGACATGTTAGTAACTCCAGAAAGCCTTTTTGTGACCTTTTCAATCCTTGCGGAACATGCTGCACATGTCATTCCAGATATTTTTAAGGTTTTTTTAAGATCCATCTTTTGCTCCTTATTGATTAAACCTAATCTCTTCAAATTCCATATTCAACAAGTCTACTAAAAGCAAAGCATTTCTTACTAAATTTCCTTTATTTAGTAAGATCTTCACAACTTCAGCACTTTGAAAAGATGCAACAACTGAAGCTGTAAAAGACAAATTACCTAACTCTTTCTCAATTCCATGATCGCTCTGCCCTTTGTAAATAAAGTTTAAAGTATCATCTCCTGGGAAAATAGCAGATATTTGTCCATACCACCCGGCGATGCTACCATGTACAAAGGGAATATTCAGCTTTTTACACGTTTCTTGAATCATAATCTTAGATTTTATATTGTCCAGCGCATCTACAACAACATCATGTCCACTAAATATTTCAATGCTATTTTGTTCATCTAAATATATTCTATAATCTTTAACATTCACAAGTGGATTTATCTTACCCACTCTATGCTTTGCAGTTTCTGATTTGCCCATCCCTAATGAATCCTCATCGCTTAAAATTTGCCTGTTGAGATTTGATTCTTCAAAAACATCTCCATCGATGACAGTTAAATTACCCACACCAATCCTGGCAAGATGCTCCAGTATATATCCCCCTAAGCCACCACAACCTGCTATGCATACCTTCTTAGAAGATAACGATAAAACCTCGTCTTCACTTAATGAATTTAAATTTCTCTCATATCTTTTAAGCATACTTAACACTCCTTATCAGCATCATCTATACAATTAATTTAACACTGTTAAGCAAAGAAATCAAACCGTTTTTTTACTTAAAACCACCACCTCTGCAGGTGGTGGTTTCAAATAAACGGTTAACAAATTATATCACCCTATCAACAATTTTATAAAGAAGTATTTTTAAATCATCGTAATTTGCCTCGTGTAAGCTTAACTTTGTTTTATCTTTTAAATAGATCTTCAGGTTAAACCAATACGAAAATGGAATATATTTTAACTTGTAACTTTTAATATTATCATATAGTATTATTTTTTTTCTAAAAAGAGAAACAACAGTAAATCCATTAGAATATATTTCAATTTTCCTTTCTATTGAAAAAATAGAAAAGAATAAAGCAATAGCACATAAAATCATCAAAGATATTAAATAAACATAGGATAAATCTCTTTGGTTTATAAATACATTTGGCTCAGCTTTATATATGAATAACAATATTGTAAGAACGATTATCAATATAATATTCAATACGATGAAACTAAAGTATAAAACGTTATTAGCTTTTGTTTCAATAAACTTTTCACCTAGATAATTATATTCATCCATAAAAGCTCCTTAAACATTTATACTATATTTATATTAAAATAGCAAAAAAATGTTAATGAATAATGGTTGAAAAATCTGTTATAATTTATAATATATGTTATTAAATTTTAAAAATCTGAATTCAGAAGGGGTTAAGATGAATTTTAAAAATAAAAATTTAAATAGTGTCCTCTCTTCCAGCTTAGTTCCAATTATTTTTTCTATACTTTGCAGAATATATTACTATAACATTTATTTATATTCTGAATATACTGATACTATAACCTACATAAATGCAGGAAATAACTTATTAAAAGGCAATATAGATCCCATGAGAACTCCTGTTTATCCTCTGTTTTTGCAAATTTGCATAAAGCTTTTTTCTCTCACTTACATGGGTGTTGGAGTAGTTCTAATACAAAATATAGCATTAATATTTAGTATTTTTTTCTTCTATAAAATTTGCAAGCATTTTATAAAGAGTGAACTTATAGTTTGTCTTGCTTGTATAGCGTATGGATGCATACCTTCAATTGTGAATTGGGAGTTCTGCGCTTTAACTGAAACATTTTCTATTGTGAGCATAGTTATTTTTACTTATTTAATCATCTCATACTTAGAAAAAAAATCCTATAAGTATTTAATCATCACAAGTTTTTTTATGTTCTTTATGGTCATGTTGAAGCCTGCATTTTTAGTCATATATGCTATATTCATTGGTTTTCTGATTTTAAATTTCATTTTAACAAAGCAGGAAAGAAGAAAAATGCTCCTGGGATTTATTTCTGCAGTGATTTCATTGTCTCTTGTCATGGGATATGTGGAGATAAATAAATATCAAAATAATGTAAATGAAATAAGCATGGTGACTGATTTAAATAATTTTGCTAATATAGTTAAGGCTGGGCTATATAAAAATGGTAGCGATGAAGAGCTGATACAATCTGTCAATGATTTGATTTCAAATGGAGAAACCCCTGTAAGAGCTGCATATGAGGTAGAACTTAAATATAGATCCTATAATCCAGTCAATAGAATTGGTAATTTTAATAATGAAATCCTCAGCAAATACAGAATAAATTATCTCAGCTATACTTTTTTAAAATTTAAAGATGTTTATGACTCTCCTATTAGCATAAAATATGCTGATTTGAGTGAAAAATTCAAGGATAAAATATTGACAAGTGACTTGCTCGATTTAAATATAAACTTCTACTCAGTTTATTTTTTACTAATTATTGAATTAGTGGTTATATTATTATCATGGATAAAAAAGAAAATTGTTCCTTGGGGCAATATTGGTATATTTTCAATTATTTTATTGCAAATCATCGCTTCAATTGCCTTTGCCCAAGGTGAATACCCTCGATTAGTTAGCCCTATTTTACCTCTTCTCATCGTAATCATATTTAAAGATGTAGATATGATCATACGGCAGACTCCGTCCGCTATCTAACCGATCAGTGAATGTGTAGCGGAGTCTGCCTTAGTGGCTAGTGATAAGTGGCTAGTGGCTAGAATTCTTTTTTCACGAAAGGAGAAAAAAATTTGAAAACAGCAATTATTATTGGGGCAGGTCCAGCAGGTTTAACCTGTGCTTATGAAATGCTAAAAAATACAAATATAAAGCCTATCATCTTAGAAGAGTTAAATGAAATTGGAGGCATTTCCAGAACTGTTAACTATAAAGGAAATAGCATGGATATAGGTGGGCATCGTTTTTTTTCAAAGAATGAATTTGCCATGAACTTTTGGCAAACGATTATGCCTGTTCAAGGAAAGCCTTCAAAAGATGATTTGATTTTAAATAGATATAAAAATTTAAATCCTTCTGGTCCCGACCCTGAAAATACAGATAATGTTATGCTTTTAAGAAATAGAATCTCAAGAATCTTATACCTTAGAAAATTTTTTGATTACCCTATTTCTTTAAAATTTGAAACACTTTCTAATCTTGGTCTTTATAGAACTTTTGTGGCAGGATTTGGTTATGTATGGTCTTCTATCTTTAAGAAAAAAGAAGAAAAGACTTTGGAAGATTTTATGATAAATAGATTCGGAAAACCTCTTTATGAGATGTTTTTCGAAGATTACAACAAAAAAGTATGGGGTGTATCTCCAGCTAACATGTCCCCTGATTGGGGAACCCAGAGGATAAAAGGTTTATCGCTTATTGGTGCTTTAAATGATATGTTTAAATCTGCCCTTCACATTAAGAATAAAAATAATGTGGAGACTTCTCTCATTGAAGAATTTTTATATCCTAAAAAAGGTCCTGGACAGCTTTGGACAAATGTTGCTCATGAAATCATGAATATGGGTGGAGAGATTA
>WQUF01000091.1 GCA_009785875.1 Oscillospiraceae bacterium
GAAGATAGAATCATCAAAGGCATGATAGGAAGGGAGCTTAAGGATCGTTTCCCAAAGAGGGATACTAAAATTGGAGATGTGTGCTTTGAGGTTAAAAATTGGAAAGTCTTTGACCCAAACAATGAGTCCAGAGAGATAATAAAATCTGTCAATTTCAACTTAAGGCGTGGAGAAATCGTAGGTTTTGCTGGTCTCATGGGTTCTGGAAGGACAGAAATTGCCATGAGCGTCTTCGGCAAATCCTATGGTATTAAAATAGAAGGTCAAATATTTAAAGACGGCAAGGAAGTTAAATTCAACACAGTTTCTGATGCTATAAATAATGGCGTTGCATATGTATCAGAGGATAGAAAAACTTACGGTCTTGTTCTAATAAATGATATAAAGACAAACACCACTTTGCCAAACCTATCAAAGATAAGCGATCATAGCATTGTGGATTCCAACAAGGAAATCCATGAAGCTGAAAGTTATAGAAAAAAACTGAACATAAAATCATCAAGTATATCGCAGCTCACTGGTAATTTAAGCGGAGGAAATCAGCAAAAGGTCGTCCTTAGCAAGTGGATAATGGCAGATCCTGATGTACTCATTTTAGATGAACCTACCAGGGGAATAGATGTTGGAGCTAAATACGAAATCTATCAAATAATGAACGATCTTGTCAGTCAAGGTAAATCCATAATCATGATTTCTTCAGAGATGCCAGAGGTTTTAGGGATGAGCGACAGAGTCTATGTCATAAACAATGGTAAAATCGCTGGTGAACTGGAAAAACGCGATGCAAGCCCGGAAAAAATCATGAAATGCATCTTGAGCAGTAATTAGGAGGACTTTATATGGAAACAATTAAAAAGATATTTAGCGGAAATATTAGACAATACGGCATGGTAATCGCTCTTTTTGTCCTCATGATCTTCTTTGCTATAGTCACAAAAGGCGTGTTATTACTTCCTATGAATGTATCGAATCTGGTTTCTCAAAACGCTTACGTGCTTATTTTAGCTGTAGGTATGCTATTTTGTATAATAACCGGAAATGTTGACTTATCTGTTGGTTCTATTGTAGCACTTGTTGGAGCTATTTCCGGAATAATCATCGTCAGAATGGGTATACCATTTTGGTTAGGCATTATATTTTGCATCGTAATCGGTGGAGCAGTTGGAGCATTTCAAGGCTGGTATATAGCCTATATGAGAGTACCGGCGTTTATAGTTACCCTTGCTGGAATGCTCATGTACAGAGGCTTAACAATGAATTTCCTAGGTGGTCAAACTATTTCACAATACCCCAGAGGATTTCAATTTTTAGCCCAAGGTTTTGTTCTCCAATCATCGACTATAAAATTACCACTGGTTGAAGGTGGAATCTCAATAAATATTTTAGCAATTTTATTAGGAATTATAGCATCTGTTATATATATTATATTCACATTGAGCTCTCAAAGGGGCAAACAAAAGTACAATTTTGAAGTGGATCCACCATCGGTATTGATCCTTAAATTTATAGTTATCACCATAATCATCAATTTTTTTACAATTGAATTTGCCCTTTATAAGGGTATACCTGCAGTTTTATTGATAATAGTGGCACTTGTTGTTATCTATACTTTTATAGCAAATAAAACTATACTGGGACGGCATATTTATGCTATGGGTGGCAACGAAAAAGCTGCTAAACTTTCAGGTGTTAAGACTAAAAAAGATTTATTCTTAGTTTATGCTAATATGGGAATCCTTGCAGCTCTTGCAGGCATGATCGTAGCTGCACGTTTAAATGCTGCAACGCCAAAAGCTGGCTCTGGTTTTGAACTTGATGCAATTGCAGCTTGTTATATCGGTGGTGCCTCTGCTTCTGGTGGAATTGGTACTATAATTGGAGCTATAGTTGGAGGTCTCGTTATGGGGGTTTTAAACAACGGTATGACGATCCTTGGATTTTCAATCGATATGCAACAAGTCGTTAAAGGAGCCGTTTTATTGCTCGCTGTAACATTCGATGTCTACTCAAAATCAAAATCATCTGTTAAATAGCTATTATAGTAAACTATAATATAAAAAAAATTTAGGAGGATAAAATTAAAATGAAAAAATTCTTATCATTTATACTATTATCAGCATTGTCATTATCTGTAGCAGCATGTGGTGGAACTGCATCAAATACTCAAACAACAACAACTGCAGCACCAGCTACAACCCAAAGCGCACAGACAACAGCTGCACCAGCTGCTTCAACTGGCAAAAAAGTAGGCGTTGCGATGCCAACTAAATCTTCTCAAAGATGGATTCAAGACGGCGACAACATGAAAAAAGTTCTTGAGTCAAAAGGGTATACTGTAGACCTTCAATACGCTGAAGATGACATTCCTACACAAATATCTCAACTTGAAACAATGATCACAACAGGCTGCAATGTTTTAGTAATAGCATCTATTGATGGACAATCACTTACAGATGTTCTCCAAAAAGCTAAGGATAACAATGTCAAGGTTATAGCATATGACAGACTTATAAAAAACAGCGACAGCATAACATATTACGCAACATTTGACAATTTCAAAGTTGGTGTACAACAGGCTTCAAGTTTAGAAACAGGTCTTGGATTAAAAGATGGCAAGGGACCTTTTAACATCGAATTATTTGGTGGTTCACCTGATGATACAAATGCATTCTATTTCTATGATGGTGCTATGAGTGTGCTTCAACCTTATATAGATAGCGGAAAATTAGTAGTTAAGAGCGGTCAAATGGGTATGGACAAAGTTTCTACCCTTAGATGGGATGGTGCAACTGCACAAGCTCGTATGGAAAACATACTTACTGCATATTACGCAAATGACAGAGTTGATGCTGTTTTATCCCCATACGATGGTCTTTCAATAGGAATTCTCGCTGCAGTTAAAGCTGTTGGTTATGGTACACCTGGTAAACCTCTTCCTTTAATTTCAGGGCAAGATGCTGAAATAGCTTCTATGAAGTCCATAATTGCCGGAGAACAATATAGCACAATATTTAAAGATACAAGAGTTCTTGCTGAGAAATGTTCACAAATGGTTGATGCTGTTCTTCAGGGAAAACCTGCTGAAGTAAATGACACTAAAACTTATGACAATGGTGTTATGGTTGTTCCTTCATATCTCTGTGATCCAGTTATAGTAGATAAATCCAATTACAAACAAATATTGATCGATAGCGGATATTACACTGAAGATCAACTTAAATAATAAAAAAAGCGCATAGGAAAAGCCTCCTCCTATGCGCTTTTTTATTTTAATATTACAAAAATGAAAGGAGTATTAACATTTTGGGAGTATTATTAATATTATAAAATAAGGAGGATAAAAAATGAAAAAATTCTTATCACTGATGCTTTTATTTGCGCTGTCATTATCTGTATTTGCCTCTTGTACAAGCAAAACTTCCGGGGTAAAAGTAGGTGTTTCAATGCCAAATAATTCTTCCCAAGCTGGAAGCAACATTAAAAAAATCTTTGAGGAGAGAGACTATGTTGTAGACCTTCAATATGCTCAAGACATATCTACGCAGGCTTCACAATTGGAAAATATGATCGGGGCAGGATGCAAGGTTTTAATAATAGAGGCTATTAACTCACAATCTCTCAAAGTTGTACTCCAAAAAGCTAAAGACAACAATGTTAAAGTTATTGCTTACGATATACTCATAAGGGACAGCAGTAACATATCATATTATGTAACATTTGATAATTATAAAGTCGGTGTGCTGCAAGCTCAAAGCCTAGAAACAGCTCTTGGTTTAAAAAATGGCAAAGGACCTTTTAATATTGAGTTATTCGGTGGTTCACTTGATGACAACAATGCATATTTCTTCTACGATGGAGCTATGGGCATTTTACAACCCTATTTAGACAGCGGAAAATTAGTCGTTAAAAGTGGACAAACTGCTATTGACAAAATTGCTACATCGGGATCAAATGGTGCTGCTGCGCAATCTCGTATGGAAAATATATTGACTACATTTTATGCAAACGATAGAGTAGATGCAATTTTATCCCCATATGATGATATCTCAATAGGAGTCCTTAATGCAGTCAAAGATTTAGGTTATGGTACTTCAGATAAGCCTATTCCATTTGTCTCAGGACAGGATGCCGAAATCGCTTCTGTTAAATCCATAATCGCTGGAGAGCAGTACAGTACAGTATTTAAAGATACAAGGATTCTCTCTGAAAAATGCTTAGAAATAGTAAATGCAATCCTTCTTGGGAGAACTTCCAGCATAAATGACACCAAAACTCATGAAAACGGTGCTATAGCAGTTCCTTCATATCTGTGTACTCCAATAATCGTAGATAAAACTAATTATAAGGAAGTTTTAATCGACAGCGGATATTACACTGAAGCTGAGCTCCAAAAAAGCGCATAGGAAAAGCCTCCTCCTATGCGCTTTTTATTTTAATATTACATATTTAATTAATCCAATTATAAAAAGATGAACCGGATAAAAAACATAGAATGTCCATTTATAAATTGGTCTTCTGTCTCTCTTTCCATTATAAAAATATATCAATGGTAAGGCTAAAAAAACTCCTAATTGAAACAGTGAAAAATACCAGTCTCTTGTCTGCGCCATTAAAAGCATGCTAGAAAGTACCATAAAAAAAGAATTTAAAGAAAACATAAAAGCTTGTCTTTTAAAGTTACCACGATTCATTCCAAAGATCAATATGTAGAATACTCCAAAGAAAATCCAGTCTGACAAAAATGATAAAACCAATAAACACACTAGTATGAATTGTTTCTTACTTTCACTCAGTGAGCTTTTCATTGCATATAAAGCGACCAAGCCAAACAAAAGGGTAAATATAACATTTAAACACATGGAAAGATCGAAAAAGCTTCTAAAATAAATAAATTTTCCTGTTTTAAAATATGTAAAAGGAATTTGCGATATTATAGCAAAAATGGAAAGCCTAGCAATATATTTTTCAACATCTCTCGTGTGATAGAAACCTTCAGCAATAAAAAAGCTCATGATTGGTAGAGTTATACGCCCAAATATATGCATAAAAAAACCTAAAAAGCTGTTTAATGGTACAAACGCCCATGCTATATGGTCTATTAACATAGCTATTATAGCGACGAGTTTAAGTATATCTGCACTGATACCTCCTTTTTTAAAAGTTAAACTCTCCATATAAAAACTACCCCATTTTTTTACCTTAATGCCTTCTGTCCGCTTGCTGTATATATTTCATACCATTCATCGTGAGATAATTTAATCTCAAATGCCTTAAGTGAATTCTTTAAGCGAACAATCTGCTTTGATCCACTAAGTGGAATTGCTTTTACAGGATGATATAAAAGCCATGCAAATACAATAGTCTCAGGTCCTACTTCATATTTTTTAGATAATTTATCTAAGACTTTTCTTACTCTCTCACACTTAACGTCATTATTAGTGAATAGCCTTCCTCCAGCTAAAGGAGACCATATCATGGGATGGATTTTATTGCAAGTTAAGTAATCTACCATTCCGGAATCAAAATGCTCAAAGCAAATAGGATTTATCTCTATCTGGTTTGTTACTATATCGTGTTTATAGCATTTTCTCAAAGCATCTAATTTAAACGGATCAAAATTGGATACTCCAGCAGATTTAATTAAACCATCTTTTTTTAAATCTTCAAAAGCGCAAGCTACCTCATACGGATCGATGCAAGGATCCTCTCTATGTATTAAATATAGATCTATATATTCTAAATTTAACTTTTTTAAACTTCTCTTACAAGCTTCAATGATGTGATCATATCTAGTATCATAATAAGACATTCTTTCGCCATTGCCTGCTACAATTCCTGTTTTAGTTACGATCTGTATCTTATCTCTTTGAATGGATGAATCCTTTAAAGCATACCCCATCTTTTCTTCGGATCCACCATAAATTTCAGCCGTGTCGAATGAAGTAACACCTAAATCTATGCAATCATTCATAAACTTAACCAAATCATCTGTAGTATAGTTCCAAGAATCCAATCTCCAAAACCCTTGGACTATCTCCGAAAGGCTTAATTCATCATTTAATTTAATCAATATATCCCTCTCCTTTAAATAATTTACTTAAGCATAACAAACTTTTTTACAAAACTCAATGATTTTAAAGACTTTAAATTAAAAAAGTACTCAAAAGTTCAAAATTTAAAATGCCTATTTATTATATTTAGTTAAGGGATTCCGCAATAAGATACTCCAGAGGATAAGACTATGTTTTTTATTTTAAAAAGCTCGCTCACTGTAACAAATTTATATCCTTTTTCGCTATAATCTTGAAGAATTCTTAATGCAGCTTCTACACTTGTGGGATGTATATCATGGAGTAAAATCACATTTCCATCATTTAAATTGCTGGATATATGGTTATATACATGATTAGCATCTTTATATAGCCAATCTAAAGTATCTACATTCCATAGAATTATAGGTGTATTATACGCCATCGCTATATTATCAATGTTTTGATTGTGTTCCCCATAAGGAGGTCTAAATAAAGTAGGATAAGATCCCGTTATGGACATAATCAACTCTGCTGTAGACTGCAATTCACTATTTATTCTATTGTCCGAAAGATATATAAGGTTAGGATGACTATAAGTATGGCTTCCGATTTCATTTCCATTACTATATATCATTTTAACAATATCAGGATTAGATTTTACCATGTTTCCAAGCAGAAAAAAAGTGGCTTTAGCATTGTATGTTTTAAGTGCATCGATGAGCTGTGGAGTTAATGAGGAACATGGGCCATCATCAAAAGTCAATGCAATATACTTATTTTCATCAACTACTTGAAGTTCTGTGGCTATAACTAGTGCTGCTTCATTGGGATAAAAGATAAACTGAAATAAAATCACAAATAATAAAATGGATAATAGCTTAAATTTTTTCATTTCTTTTCTCTCCCTATATAAAAATATATTATTATAATTATCTGTATGTAGAGAGTGTCAACGACATTTCATGCACCATCAATTAAATAAGAGTTATTATGCCTATTATTTGGTTTAAATATTCTCCTTTAAGCTAATTTAATGATCATTATAAT
>WQUF01000092.1 GCA_009785875.1 Oscillospiraceae bacterium
TTTTTAGAAGAGAAAAATATCGACAAAATAATGGATACATTTTTAAAAACAAAAAAAGAGGATACAATAATAGATCAATGGGAATCTCAAGTTTTAGCGAGAGTTTTAAAAAAAGCTAAGGTTATATACATTTCAGATTTAGATGATGAGATGATTAAAAATATGCATCTTATACCAGCTCATTCTATAGAAGAGGCTGTTTTAATGGCTGAAGAGATACTTAATGATAAAGATGCAAAGATTTTAGCAATTCCTGATGGTATTTCTATTATCATATAGGTTATAATAAATTCTGTAATAATAATTAAAGAGGTGAAATGTATGAAAAAAGTTGTCATGTTTTCTTTAGCTACTTGACCTTATTGCACTCGCGCCAAGGCTATGGTGCAAGAATTAAAAGATAAATATCCCGAATATGATGATGTTGAAATCGAAGAAATCGATGAAGATAATAGACCTGAAGAATATGCGCATTTTAATCATGAGTTTGTCCCTGCTTACTATGTTGATGGAGAGCATGTTTTTGATGGTGTTCCTACTTTAGAGATCATAGAAGAAATTTTAAAGAAAGGTATTTCATAATAGATGGCTAAAGTTTTAAGAGCTTTTGGAATGAAGAGGTGTATTGGCTGCTTTTCTTGCATGAAGGTATGTTCCGCTGTAAACCATAAAAATTTTTCTTTGACTAAAAGCGCAATTAAGGTGAGAACATCTGGTGGAATTTCTGGAAGATTTGTAAGCCTGGTATGCATAGCATGTAAAGATGAAAGAGCTTGCGCAACCGTTTGTATGTCTGAAGCTTTAGAAAAAAGACCTGGCGGAGGGGTTATTTTCAAGCCTGAAAAGTGCATCGGCTGTGGAAAGTGCGTAGATGTATGTGCAATAGGTGGCGTTCAATGGGATAAGGATGAAAATAAACCTATAATATGCAAGCATTGCGGTCTATGTGCAAAGTTTTGCCCGCATAAGTGTTTAACGATGGAGGACGTTTCTGATGATTTATGAAAAATATATTAGGGTTTTAAATATTGATTTAAAGACTCATAAAATACGAGTTGATAATAGAGAAGATTTATGCCAATATCTTGGTGGAGTTGGAGTGGCATCTAAACTTCTATCTGAAAATATGGATCCTTCAAAAGATCCTTTGGATGAATGCCAGCCTATAGTTTTTGCCATAGGTCCAGGCAGCACTCTTTTCCCTATAATCACAAAGACTGTTGCGTGTTTTATTTCACCTTTAACTAAAGAATACGGAGAAAGCTATGCTGGTGGGAGGCTCGCCCTTACCATGTTTCATGCTGGCTTTGATGCAATTGTCATTAAAGGAAGATCAGAAAAGCCAATTTATCTTTCAATAAACAACAATAATATCGATTTCAAAGATGCCCGCACCATTTGGGATTTAGATTTAACTGAAGTTGGCAGAGTTATCAGGGAAAGTGAGCTAGGAGCTGGGAAGAGGAGCATAATAAGATCAGGGATAGCTGGAAATAATCTGTGCAGCTTTTCTAATGTGTGCGTGGACAACTTTAGGCATTTTGGAAGGATGGGCCTTGGAGCGTGTTTTGGGAGCAAAAATCTAAAGGCAATTTCCATAATCGGAGAAAACAACATCCCCATCAAAGATTTTAATGGTTATTTTAAAGTCTATCAAGAAATATATAAAAAATGCATAGATACTGGCTTAATGGAAAAATATCACGATCTGGGTACACCTGTGAATGTTGAAACATTAAATGCCACTTCTGGATTTCCTACTTTAAACTTGCAAAAATCCAGCTTTGAAAAAGGAAGCAATATTTCTGGCGAGACTTTTGCAGATAATAACTTGGTTAGAAAAGTGGCATGCACTGGATGTCCTGTAGGATGCATTCACGTAGGTCAATATAGAAACGAATACGATAAGAATCATGAATACGAATCTGTATCTGTCGCTTATGATTATGAGCTCATCTTCGCTCTTGGAAGCTTCCTTGGAATTAGTTCAACTGATGATATACTTAAATTAATCGATGAGGTGGAAAAAGTAGGTGTGGATGCAATGTCTATGGGTGTGGTTTTGGGATGGGCCACTGAAGCTTTTAATAATGGTCTAATAAATGTTGAACAGACTATGGTACCTTTAGAGTTTGGGAATAGAGAAAATTATGCTAAAGCTATTGATTACACTGCAAAATGCACTAATGAATTTTATAAGGATTTATCTAAGGGATCCCATTTTGTATCGAATAAATATGGTGGCACAGAATTCGCTATGAATATTTCAAAGAATGAGATGGCAGGATATCACACAGGCTATGGTTCTTTGGTAGGAGCAGCTGTCGGTGCAAGGCATTCTCACCTTTGCAATGCTGGTTATTCTTTCGATGAAAAGCAGAAAGAAGGAGAATTCGACCCTGAAAAGTTAGCTGAGTCTTTATTTCAAGAGGAAATAGAACGCTGTGTTTTAAACTCACTTATCATATGCTTATTTGGAAGAAAAATTTACGATAGAGAGACTGTACTAAGGGTTTTAAATTCTATCGGCTATGAAATTGATGATGAAGAGTTTATAAATATCGGTAAGAGGATTTATAAGACAAAGCAGCTCATTAAAAAAGCTTTAGGATATGACAACAGGATGGTTAAATTGCCAAAGAGATTTTTTGAAACCACGAGCTCAAAAGGAATTCTATCCGAAGATGTGGCTATGAATATAATAAATAAATTCAATGATAAGGTTGATATGCTCATATCAGAACCTTAAATAGATTTTTTTGATAAAAATTAAATATGGCAAAGCTTAAACAGCTTTGCCCTTATAATTACATATACTCCTGAAAATCATCAAGTGGTGCGTCAAAGTCATCCACCATCCACATTTTACCCTTCATACAACCATATACTGTATCTCTTAGCGTTTTAGGCGTTTTCTTCTGTGGAATCACGGCATTGAAAGGGATACCATTATAATTATCTTCCATAACTAATCTACAAAATCAAGTTTTTCAAATATTTCATTTAAATCTATTTTTATTTCATTGAACATAGTAGGACTTATTATTGTGGTATATTCTTTTTTTTGATCCTCTGTTAATTTTTCGAATTCCACTTCATCCATCAAAGCTACTGTATTTTTTAGATCATATTCATCATTTTCCAATACATACTGATCGATAGATGTATTCTTAATATCAACTATCCAATATTCTTTTACACCTGCTTTTTGATATGCTTTGAATTTTTTACTTCTATCTTTTTTTGAAGTGCTTTTAGAAAGAACTTCCACGACTAGTTCAGGAACACCGTAATATCCTCTTCGTCTAAATTTTGAATAATCGCAGATTATTGCTATATCTGGAACCACAAGATTTTTATTTTTTTTACCATCTAAATAGACCTCTAATCCTTCAGTATATGCACTGCATTTTTTATTATTTGTCATAAAATAATAATCAAATTTATTCGATATCCTAGTTATAACTATTAAATGGGCTGATATACCAGGCGACATATAGTAAATTTCTCCATCTATGATTTCTTTTGTATAATAATCTTCGAAATTTCTAAGTTCACTCATTTAGAGCACTCTCCTTAATGTATCAAAACAGGATTAAGCTTTGCATATTTTACTTTTCTATATTCATTTATTATATCAACAGATAAATTGTAGATATCCTTTGCAGAATTTAAATGGGCATGATTTGAATATCGGTCTCTCATCTCTTTTAAAATAGTTTTATCAGTGACTATATCTTTCATCAAAGCACGTACTTCCTTAGAGTTTTCTACTAGAAAAGCTAATTTATTGCTTAATAAAAACTCTTTATTTCTCATCTCAACACCAGGTATTGGAAAGACTATTATGATTGGGATTTTTGACACTAAGCACTCTGTAATAGTCAGCCCACCTGGTTTTGTAACTATAGCATCACAAGATTTCATCAGTTCTGGAATTTTTGTGGTAAAGCCAAGAACGGTGGTCTTAATTTGACTAGTCTTTTGAATTTCTAAAAATGAATTATAAAGCCGCTGACTTCCACCTGCAACAGCAACCACCTGCATAGGTAAATCTAATTTGCAAACTACTTCAAGCAATTTTTCAAGCTTCGAAGAACTGGTAGTTCCTCCCATGACTAAAAGCGTAAATACATTCGGATCAAGATCCAGCTCCTTCAAAACTTCTTCTCTGTTATATTCCTTTAAAAAACCTTCCCTGATTGGTATTCCAAAATCATATATGTTATCTCTCTTGATTCCATATTTAGCGATTTCATCTATCATTGTCTCATTTGAAACGATATATGCATTATTTTGAGGTTGTATCCAAGCACTGTGAGGCATAAAATCAGTGAGTAGAGTGACAAGAGGAATTCTATAGCTGTATTTTCTCTTTAGAATAGAAATGATTTCTGTGGCAAAAGGATGAGTTGATATTATTATATCGGGATCAAAACGGTTAATAAGTGGAATTAATTTAAAAGTCATGGATTTGTTTACTGCATAGCTCACATTGCTAAATATCACATCCTGAGTCTTCTCTGTATGGTAATATACCTTGCCAAAAATATATGGCGATATTTTTATTGTCTTTTCATATCCAACTGAAATAAATTTATCCACTATTTTATTGGTGCATTTTAGTATATCCAAACATTCTACTTCCGCATCAGGATTTATCGATTTAAAATTATTTCTAACAGATTCAGCTGCACTTTTATGGCCATTGCCTGCTGATACATAAAATACTAAACATCTCATTTTTTCTCTCCTTAAAATTCATAATAAAAAACTAAACTTATTCATCTTTAAGTGCATTAATCACATCTAGCTTAGATGCTTTCACAGCAGGGATTAAACCAGACAGTATACCTATTAAACTTGAAAACACCAATGTAAATATGATTAAAAATGGAGTGACTATAAACATATTTGTATATGTAGATTCATTATTTGAAAACTCGTATATTCTCATTATATAGTTTAAAATAAAATTTATAAAGAACCCTATGAAAATTCCTATAAAACCACCCACAAAACCAATCACTAAAGCTTCACTTACAAAAATTTTCTTGATGCTGGAAATATTTGCCCCTAAAACTTTAATTATCCCTATCTCTTTTTTTCTCTCCAGTATGGACATATTCATCGTGTTCATGATTCCAAAAGAAGATATTAAAAGTGATATGGATCCTAAAAACCCTAAAAACATGGTAATAAGCGTCATTATCTTGTTTAAAGATGCCTTAACTGAAAAAAGTGAATATGTTGTATAACCTAATTTTAATATATTTTTCTCAACATTTGAAACATTTTTTATGCTATCGCATATAATATCTATACTTGAATATTGTACTTTATTTTCATCATTATGTACACTTTTATATACTCTTTTTGAAGCATTCATAGGCAGATAAATTTCCCAAGATAATTTAGAGTCTTCTTTAGTGATGCCGCAAATCTCTAAAGATAATCTTTCTACATTTAAATCGGATTCACCCTCACTTAATTTATTAGAATATTCGATATTTATAGACTTATTCAATATGCTTTTTACCCTATTTTTAGCTCTTTCATCCTGATAATTTAAATCCAGGAAAGAGCAAGCTAAGTTAAACCCTATAATTATCTTATTTTCATTTGGACCTGGATATTTACCGTATAATAGCTTTTCTAAAGATGATTTTGAATTAAAATCGGTACCAGTTATGCTGCATTGCATAGGCTTATCATTAAAATAAGCTCTATCAAAAGGAACTGAGAGTTTTGCTGCTAAACTAGAAACTCCTTGGATTTTTTTTAATTGATTAATAGATTTATCATCTAGAATAGCTTTAGCCTTTTTAGTTGAATTAGAATTATTAGGACTTCTGAAAACAGAGATTGATTTTACATCTCCCAATGACTCAAATTGACCTATTGTGTTTCTTCGAAGACCTTGGCCAAGAGAAAGCAAAGTAAATATACATGTGCTACCAATTACGACACCAATTACTGTGAGCAAGGTTCTATTTTTTCTTAATCTTAAATTTGAAGAAACAAGATAAACTAAATCCTCGAAATTCATATTACACACCAATTCCAAATATCTTTTTTACAAAAAACCAAATATTAGCTCTATATCCCATATTTGATTGAACATTATTATCCTTTGCACCCATGATTATATCTTTCTCTATAATATATTCTTTGTTTAATTCATCTTTAAAAGCGATTTTAATCTTGATGTTTTTGTTTGAAGCATCGATGGGTATATTCTCCACTATTTCATTTTCATCATTTGCTTCTAAGATTCCGATGTATTTAACTTTTTCTAATTCTCCAAAATAAGTATAGATTATTGCATCCATAATCCTGGCTGAAGATGCGTTAACAGCTGTGAATTTTAATTCTTTTTTATTCGAGACATCGATATCTGTAATCAATAAATTTGGAGGTCTGTTTACAACAACACCGATAAGCCTGGTTTCTTCCTCGGTATTTCCATCTTTCTCGTTATAAGAGATTCCAACTATAATATTATATGCACCAATATTTAATTGAGAATCAGCTATCATGTCGATTTTTACAATGCCCTTAGAAGACGCATCTATGGATTCTAAATAGACTTGATTTGTACCAATTGGAGAAAAACCTGAAAGAGTATTTTTACCTTCAAGCTGCATCACTTTTAATATTACATTTTCAATCTTTCTACTGGTATTATTTATTAGATCAAATTGAATTGAAAAATTCTTTCCTGGGATGACTACTTCAGGGTCAATAGTAACTTTGTCTATTAGAAGCACAGGGGCAGCGTTAGGTATTTTAAGCATAAACATATTTATAGCTATTATCAATGTAAATATTAGAAGTACTTTTTTCATATTTAAAACTCCTTTCATTTTATTATTTTTTTTAATTATTTATCCCTAAGGGATAAATAATTATATAATTAAACCATCTTTAATATTTATAACTTTATCCATATGTAAAGAAACCTCATGAGAATGTGTAACTATGATAAATGTTGTATTAAATGCTTTATTTATATCATCGATGACTTCTAAGATATCTTCTGCATTTTTGCTATCGAGGTTTCCTGTGGGTTCATCTG
>WQUF01000093.1 GCA_009785875.1 Oscillospiraceae bacterium
ATAAAGCCTGCTGATGCTAAACCACGAGCTATAAACCTCTTAGAGAGAGTGGGAATCACAAGCGAACAGATGAGGCGATTTCCATCCCGATTGTCAGGAGGGGAACAGCAACGGGTGGCTATCGCACGAAGCCTTGCAGCAGGTGCCAAGATCTTACTTGCAGACGAACCAACTGGAAATCTCGATGTGGCCAATACTAAAAACATCATAGACATACTACAAGGATTGGCTCATAATGAGGGTTACTGCATTATCATCGTTACACATGACCTTGAAGTTGCCGATAGAGCTGACGTTGTTTACCAGATGCGTGGTGGGGTCTTATCTTAATCAGTACCCTTTTGATTATTTAGTAAGAAAATAATCAAAAGGGTACTTTTTACACTGCATATAGAACGGTTATTTTATTCATTCCCCATCTCTAGAAATAAGCTGAAAAAAATCAATAGCATTCTTTTCGCTTATAACCGACTTTTTTGTACGTTTTTCAATGTTACGTCTTGTATTACCAGCCATTTTGCCACCGCTCCTTGCAACTTGTTTATTTTCTTCAAAAGTTTGAGGCTCATCTTTCTTTGAAATTTCCGTTGTTGTCGCTTCTGCTAGCATATTCAAAACCAATTCGAGAGTTGACATGTTATCACGCAAATTTTCATTAGTTAAACCTTTAAGATTTTTATATTGCCTTGTAGTCAATCCAGACCAAGCTTTTGTAATCACATCTGTTAAAACAGCACATTCAACACCTGTTTTTACACCTCTGTTTTCCCATTCATCGATTAATTCTTTTCGTACTTGTATCGCTTGAAGCCGTTGGTTTATCCATTCACGACTATAGCCTTTGTTCAGATATGTAACGAGAGCACGTTCAATGGCTTGTTCTGGATCAATCGTTTCATTAATCCTTTCTTTTCCTATAGATGCAAGCCACAACTTGAATGGCTCCGCTTTTGGTGATGGTATGGATTGAATCAAACGTAAAAGTTGTTCTGTATTTGCAACATCGGTTAATCTTTTTTTACCATCTTCTGAGGTCATTTTCAATTGCTGACAATTTGTCAGCAATTCATTTGCACCTTCTGCTTTAAGGCGTTCTTTCAGTTTTGCCCAATAATTGCTTGCTCCACGCTGTGCGGATTGATCAGTTAGTACGGCACACACATCTACAATGGAGAAAAACCACTCCTGTTTTTCTTCGTCCCACGATGTGCGGATGCGTTTATTTTCAAATAGTTGTATATTTTTATCTTCCATATAATTACTTCCTATATTATAGTTTTTATTTATAGTAATTATTGACTGATATATTCATATTTAAACTTTTTTTTAGTAATAAAATAATTTTATTTTACCAATTTAATTTAGATAAGGAAAATATCGGTGTTTTTTCAACTGCTGACAATTTGTCAGCAGTTCATTTATACTTACTGCATTATTAAACCAAATGGTTACAATTTGTAACCGTTAGATTATTGTAATGCAACTGGTTACAATTATAAAAGTTGATTACCTTAATAATATTATATGCTATAGTACTAAATAGGGTGAGAGATTTTGATAAAACGATAAAACTCATAACCTTGACTTTAGAATTTAAAGCTGATAAAATGTTAGTATCCTAACAAAGGGGATGATAAAATTAATATACAATCGCATAAGCTTATTATAGAGATAAAGTCCTTATCTAATCTAATTAAGAGAAAAATCGATAAGATCATTTCTTCTGAAGAAGACGATATTGTCACTGGAATGCAAGGCTTTATCATTGGTTATCTTTGCAGCCATAATGATTGTGATGTGTATCAAAGAGATATCGAAGCAGAGTTCAAAATCCGTCGCTCTACAGCAACTGGTATATTACAGCTTATGGAAAAGAATGGGCTTATCGAAAGAAAACTCGTCTCTTGCGATGCTAGGTTAAAAAAACTTGTTGTTACACAAAAAGCTGTGGACATGCACAATATATTTTTAGTTGGAATAGATGATATAGAGAGTAGTGCTAGAAGAGGACTTTCAGAAGATGAAATAAAAAAATTTCTAATAACATTAAATAAGATAAGAAAAAACATCGAATAGTCACTTTAACATAGTGATAATTTTTAATTTTAAATAGCTTCACTTTATTGATGAAGCTTGCATATATATAAGTATTAAGGGGGATCAAGATGATTAAAAAACTTGCGAAAAGCATAAGGCAGTATAAAAAAGCTGCAATATTAACGCCAATATTCATGATACTAGAAGTTGCAATGGAAGTAATAGTTCCATTTTTAATGGCTAGTTTAATTGATTTTGGAATTTCAAAAGGAGATATGAATTATATTTGGAAAAGAGGATTGATCTTAATTCTTTTTGCTGCTTTATCATTAACATTTGGAGCATTTAGCGGAACTTTTGCAGCCAGAGCATCAGCAGGATTTGCAGCAAATTTAAGGCACGATATTTTTTATAATATTCAAGGTTTTTCCTTTAAAAATATCGATAAATTTTCTTCTTCAAGCCTTGTAACCAGGCTTACTACAGATATAACAAATGTGCAAAATGCTTTTCAGATGATAATTCGTCAAGCTGTCAGAAGCCCTGTTATGCTTACTTTATCTCTCGTCATGGCATTTAGAGTAAATTCGAAGATCTCTTTAATTTTTTTAGCTGTGGCTCCATTTTTAGGCATTGGATTATTTTTTATAATCTATAAAGTGCACCCTATCTTTGTAAGGGTTTTTAACACATATGATAAGTTGAACAATGTAGTTCAGGAAAACTTAAGAGGCATTAGAGTTGTTAAATCTTTTGTGAGAGAAGATCTTGAAATAAATAAATTTGAGAATATTTCCAATGACATTTTTAAAGGCTTCACAAAAGCAGGAAAGAGGGTTTCTTTCAATGCTCCGCTTTTGCAATTTTCTATTTATTCCTGCATGATTTTATTTTCATGGATTGGAGCAAAGCTGATAGTCTCACGTTCAATGACCACGGGAGAGCTTATGAGCATCATAACTTATATTATGCAAATAATGATGAGCCTAAATCTTTTATCCATGGTCTTTGTCATGCTAATAATTTCAAGGGCTTCTGCAGAGAGGATCGTTGAAGTTTTAGATGAGAAGTCAGATTTAGTAAATCCTGAGAACCCTGTTAAAAATGTTAAAGATGGATCTGTAACTTTTAAAAATGTTGATTTTAGCTATTTTAATAATAAAGAGAACCTTTGCTTGAGCGAAATAGACTTGAATATAACATCTGGAGAAACAGTAGGAGTCATCGGTGGTACAGGAAGTTCCAAGACGAGTTTGGTGCAGCTCATCCCAAGGCTTTATGATGTGACTAGCGGTTCTGTCTTAGTTGGGGGCGTTGATGTAAGGGATTATGATATTGAAAGCCTTCGTGACGAAGTTGCTGTTGTACTTCAAAAAAATGTGCTCTTTTCAGGAACTATAAAAGAAAATTTGCGCTGGGGAAATAAAGATGCTACAGATGGAGAGCTTATTCATGTTTGTAAACTTGCTCAAGCTCATGAATTTATAAGTTCCTTTCCAAATGGATACGATACTTATATAGAACAAGGTGGTTCCAATGTATCTGGAGGTCAACGGCAAAGATTATGCATCGCAAGAGCTCTTTTGAAAAAGCCAAAGATATTGATTTTGGATGATTCTACCAGTGCAGTCGATACCAGGACAGATTCCCTTATAAGGAAAGCTTTTAAAGAGGATATCCCTAATACAACTAAGTTCATAATTGCTCAGAGGATCCATTCTGTACAGGATGCAGATAAGATAATAGTGATGGATTCAGGTAAGATCAATGCAGTAGGAACTCATGAAGAATTACTGGAAAACAACCAGATTTACAGAGAAGTTTATTATTCTCAGATGAAAGGCGGGGATTTCGATGCAGAAAGCTAAACCTAAAAACAGGATCAGCATGAAAACTGTCAGGCGTTTATTAGCATTTATTACAGAAAAGTACAAGCTTCCATTTATATTTGTATTTTTTTGTATTCTGATGAGCACAATTGCTGGTGTTATAGGCAATATGTTCATTCAAAGATTAGTGGATGACTATATTACACCCCTTCTTTTGACGGATAATCCAGTGTTTACAGGTTTGTTACATGCATTGCTTTTGATGGCATTTATTTATATAATCGGAGTCTGTGCAACTCTGCTATATAATAGGATCATGGTTGTTATTTCTCAGGGTGTCATGAAAAATATAAGGGATGACTTGTTTTCTCATATGCAGACTTTGCCTATAAAATATTTTGATACTCATACCTTCGGAGATGTGATGAGCTGCTACACTAATGACACCGATACTTTAAGGGAAATGCTTTCTCAGAGCATTCCTCAAGCTATCTCATCTACATCTATGATTATATCTGTTGTTTTTGCTATGCTCATAATAAACGCATATCTAAGTGCTATGGTGTTTGTTTGGGTTGTCATTATGCTCATTGTAATTCGCAAACTTGGAGGAAAATCTACTAGTTATTTTGTAAAACAACAAGCAACATTGGGCAAATTAGATGGTTATATCGAGGAAATGATAAATGGGCAAAAGGTAATCAAGGTCTTCTGTCATGAGAGAGAAGTAGAGGAAGAGTTTGACAGAAGAAACGATGAGCTTAGGGGACAATCTACTATGGCAAATACATTTGCGAATATAGTATTTCCAATCATGGCTAATTTAGGGAATCTTCAATATGTATTGATCGCTATATTAGGTGGAATAATGGCAATAAAAGGGATAGGAGCTGTCACATTAGGTGCAATTGCTTCGTTTTTAACGTTATCAAAGAGCATTTCAAATCCTATAGCTATGATATCTCAGCAGGTCAATTCTATAACCATGGCTCTTGCAGGAGCAGAGAGGATCTTTGATCTTTTAGATGAAAAATCTGAAGAAGATGGAGGATTTGTAACTTTAGTAAATGCTAAGTATGAGGATGATGATTTAGT
This sequence comes from Oscillospiraceae bacterium, assembly GCA_009785875.1. Taxonomy (GTDB): domain Bacteria; phylum Bacillota; class Clostridia; order Clostridiales; family Clostridiaceae; genus WQUF01. The sequence goes on from WQUF01000093.1 coordinate 4,962, forward strand.
GGAATGCCATGAGCATACAGGAATATTTGCATGGAGAATACAACTTAAAGAGAATGTCCCTATTACTTATGTGAAATTAGAAGGCGATGTGCAGTTCTATAATGTGGATTTTGGTTATACTGAAAATAAACGAGTTTTGCACGATGTATCTATCTATGCTAATAAGGGGGAAAAAATAGCTTTAGTTGGGGCAACTGGTGCTGGAAAGACTACCATTACAAATTTGATCAACAGGTTTTACGATATTGCAGATGGCAAAATAAGATTTGATGATATTAATATAAATACGATCAAGAAAAGTGATCTCCGCCATGCTTTAGGAGTAGTGCTTCAAGACACAAATCTATTTACCGGAACTATTTATGATAATATACGCTATGGGAAACTAGATGCGACGGATGATGAAGTGATCAGAGCTGCAAAGCTTGCAAATGCACATGATTTTATAATGCACCTTCCAAATGAATATAATACCGTGATTTCAGGTGATGGATCGAGTATTTCTCAAGGGCAGAAGCAATTAATATCCATCGCAAGAGCTGCTGTATATGATCCACCTGTGATGATTCTGGATGAAGCGACATCAAGCATAGATACCAGAACGGAAGAAATAATTCAAAAGGGTATGGATAGCCTTATGCATGGGCGCACAGTATTTGTAATTGCTCATAGACTTTCTACAGTTCAAAACGCAGATGCTATAATGGTAATGGAAGATGGAAGAATTATAGAGAGAGGGAATCATGAATCGCTGCTTGAGAAGAAAGGTAAGTATTATCAGCTTTATACTGGGAGTTTTGAAGAATAAAGGATAATAAATATTATTATTAAAAAAGAGCTGCTGTTTTGCAGTTCTTTTTACTCATTGATTTCATGGAGTTACTACAACCCAAGCAAATCAGTATGGCTTCCTGTTCCATAAAGATAGAGAATCATAGTATTTTCTTGCTTCTCGTACACAAGCAACCAATCGCTAGAGCCACCAATGTGACATTCGCGGAAACGCTTCAAATTACCTTTTAGCTGATGATCTTTCCAGTTTAACGGCAAAGGAATATCTTTTGCTAACTGGTCGATGACCCAATCAAGCAAGTTCATGTCAAGTCCTTGTTTTTCGGCGAGTTTGCGCATTCGTTTGTATTTAGAGGACGGAAAAATAGAGTAAACAAAATTATCATTCATCATCTTCCTCTGCATCTAATGCTGCCCGAAGTTCTGCTGCACTCTTATATGTTTTAGCACCATTCTCAATGGCAGCGTGGGAATCATCTGACTCTAAAAGAAGTTCGGCTTCAAAGTCCGGGGTATATCCATTTTCGGTTAGCTGTATGGAAGACAACTCAAAAGGGATTTTGCGTTTTAGATAAATCTGATTAAGCATTAGGTTAAAAACATCACTAAAAGATAAACCAATTGCAGCAAGAATTGGTTCAACCTTTGCTTTTACTTCAGGATTAACACGGATGTGCATACCGCTTGAACGTGTATCTGGCATAACTAATCACCTCAATTATCACTATACACAAAACAACCGCAAATGTCAATCAAAGAAAGTGTTGTTCAAGATTGATGAGTAAATTATAGTATAAAAAGACATTCTTTGAGAAATTGTTAACATAACAATTTAATTTTTGGGTACAATTAAGCAAAAGGAGATTTTTTAGAATATGAGAAAAGGTCTATTATTGCCAGCCTCAGCTTTATTATGGTGCCTAACAGTTGTAGTATATGTTATTGTTAGCTATTCAACCCGTCTTTGGGCGGTCACATGGCTTATATTTAGTTTCGCTGTTGTTTTGCAGATGCTTCTTGATTATATGTTTTCACCACCAAAATTTCGAATACTTCATATTCAAGCTATTATTTGGACTTTAAGTGTGTTTATATATCTGTTAATCAGCGTCATCACATTTAAATGGTATAGAACATGGGTTATTTTTCCAATAACTGCTTGTATTAGCCTAGCTGTTAACACATATTTAATTTGGGGAAGAAGATCATGAAAGGGGCTGTTGCATAATGAATAAACATGCTGACGCATGTTTATTCATTATGCACAATTAAGCTGTAATTCCAACTTATTTTCTAACCACATAGATATT
>WQUF01000094.1 GCA_009785875.1 Oscillospiraceae bacterium
TTTGCAATCGAATAAATTTTCATTTTTTATTATAATAATATTTTGAGCCTTTATGGCTCTTTATTTATTTTTTTGATTTGAGTTACTCTAATCAAAAAAATTACTTCAAATTAAATGATAATTTAGTAGTAAATGGTATACTTTGCCCTTAGTTACACGGATGCTGGTATTACCCCAACTACAATGATTACATCCTCAATTTATTATTTGGTTATATTATTATTTACAAGTTTTGTAGAAATGAATATAATGATATTAGAAAGTTCTATACCTTGAGGTGATATGGAAATGACTTTATGCGAATTTTTAAAAGATAAATATGGATTTAATGAACCTATCTATATTGAGGATATTCAATTTGAAAACTATTCCCGTCCATGGATTTTCAAAGAATTAAAAAAACTGGTGGATAGTGGTGATATAAAACGCTTTGATACGGGAATTTATTATTTTCCTATAAAAATGTTTTATGGAGAAGGGACTTTAAGTGCTCATAAAGTTGTTCAGCGACGTTTTCTATCCGATGGCGATGATGTTTATGGCTATGTTGCAGGTGTTTCTTTGTTGAATCAAACAGGGCTTTCTACGCAAGTTCCGAATCTAATCGAACTTGTGACAAACAATGAGACTACACGGGTGCGTGATGTTAAGATTGGTAATCAACTCGTTCGTGTTCATCGGAGTCGAATAACTATAACCAAAGAAAATGCGAGAACTCTGCAATTTCTCGATTTAATGAATGTGATTACGCCATCCTCAATGGATGAAACGGAACGTTTTATGCTAAGCAAATATATCAAGACCTCTGGAGTGAAAATAGATGACGTATCACAATATGCTGGATATTTTCCTGCAAGAGCTATGAAAAATATGATGGAGAGCGGAGTTGTTTATGAAATTACATGAAGACAAAAGTGTTTTTTATCAAGTGCTGGAGGATACAGCGAAATACATGGAATTTGTCGATACGGGTATTGTTGAGAAAGATTACTTTGTCACATATTTCCTCAAAAAAATTATTGAAAAACAGCCTAATGTAATTTTCAAAGGTGGTACATCGCTCTCTAAATGCTACAAAATTATAAAGCGTTTTTCAGAGGATATCGATTTAAATATAGATACCAAAGCAGCGAAGCTCACCGAAGGGCAGCGCAAACGGTTAAAGCAGGATATTGTATCCATCATTGAAGAATCAGGATTTTCCCTTGAAAATGCTGGACAGATCCGCAGCCGTCGTGATTTTAATCGCTATATGATCGATTATCATTCTAAAGATTCCAACGTCTATTTAAATCAGTATTTGATTGTAGAAACGGCGGTTTATATAAAATCCTTTCCGACACAGACAATGGAAGCGGCTAGTCTTGTTTATGATTTTTTAATGGCTAAAAGTGGAGAGAAAGCAATAGAAGAATACGATTTAAAGCCATTCAATGTTCGAGTGCAATCGCTTGAGCGTACTTTTATTGATAAGGTATTTGCCATTGCTGATTATTATTTGAATGGTCACATTAAAAATCATTCCAGACATCTCTACGACATTTACAAGCTCTATCCTAAAATCATATTTAATAATGAGTTTGCGGAATTGGTGAGAGAGGTTCGTGAGGTTAGAGAACCACATAGTACTTGCCTTTCAGCACAAGTTGGTATTGATGTGCCGAAGCTTTTACAAAGAATCCTTACCGAAAAAGTATATGAATCCGATTATAATCAAATCACAGGAACGCTGTTGTTTGAGAATGTACCCTATGCAGAAGCAATAAAAGTCATACAGGAAATTTCACATAGCGGTTATTTTGAATATTGATACTAATGTAGGGGTAATAGGAGTAGATGGAGCGAACGTGTAACCAGGGGTAAAGGTTAGATTAAAGCTAATATATAATGTTATATTTACAATCGAATAAATTTTCATTTTTTATCATAATAATATTTAGAGCCTTTATGGCTCTTTATTTTTTTATTTTTTTTGGTTTGAGTTACTCTAATCAAAAAAAATTACTTCAAATTAAATGATAATTTAGTAGTAAATGGTATACTTTGCCCCTGGTGACAGCTTTGCTGGTATTATCCCTACTTATAATAAAAAAGATTTCACTTAAAGAAATCTATAATTTAACTTTAATTATTTTTTCTATTGTTAATATACCTATAAAGAGTAGTTCTACTAATGCCAGTAGCCTTTGCTATCTCAGAACATGTATAATCCCTGCTATCATACATTTTTAAAGCAATCTCAACATTCTTTTTATCTTTAAAAGGCCTTCCACCCATCCTGCCTCGAGCTCTTGCACTCTTTAAACCTTCTTTAGTTCTCTCGCTTATAAGATCCCTTTCAAACTGTGATATACCTGCAAATATCGTAAATAGAAGCTTGCCTTGTGGAGTTGTGGTATCGATCCAGCTTTCCTTTAAAGATTTTATGTTTGCACCCTTATTTTCAATCATTTCGCTTAGCTTAAATAAATCCTTTGTAGATCTACTTAACCTGGTAAGCTCAGAAACTATAATCGTGTCTCCTGGCTGAAGTTCATCTAACATTTTATTAAGCTCAGGCCTTTCCGCTTTTGTACCTGTTATCTTTTCTTTATAAATATTTCTCTTATCAACTCCAGCATTAACAAGAGAATCGATCTGCCTATCTAAATTTTGCTCTTCTGTGCTAACCCTTGCATATCCAACTAACAATAAATATCACCTTCTCAATGTTAATGTACCATAAAAGTAAAAATACATATATACTAATACATTAATTATAATACAATTTATGAAACACCAAATCAATAGAAATAGAACATATTTACGTTTGATAAATATGCTCCCATAAACGGCTGTTTATTTTACTTTGTTTTAACACACTATATTTAGTTAAGTAGTGTGCAATTATTTGATTATATCATCGTATTTTATTTCTGGCTGCAATTCTACTATATTTCCATTTTCATCAAAAATCATGATTTTTTCAGGTTTTAAGTCTTTAATAGAACCACCATTTTTAATGAATTCGGTTTCTTCTTTATTGTAATACACTACTTTTTCAATATTAACACCAGGAGACTTATCAAGAATTTTAATAATTTCATTATCCGCATTATTAATTATTAAAGTGTTATAAGCGATAGCAGTTACTGATGAAAAAAGCAGTAATAAAGTAACAGTAATACAAGCAATCTTAAAATTCTTTGTCATAAACTTATCTCCTTAAATTTATATTTTATAAATTATTTTAAATTAAACTATATGATATAAAGTATTCTTCATATAATTTTGTTAAATAATTATAAAATCTATAAGCAATTCTTGTGTATTGATCAGACCAGATGTCAACTCTATAACCTTGATAACTCATATTAGGATTTGAATTTGATACGTTAACAGAAGTAATACTTTCGAACATCCAATAAGAACCATTAATACTATAAATATTAGCCGTTAACCTATATTGTACAAAAGCACCATATAAGTCACTATTTACATATCCATCATAAATATTAGTAAAATACGCTGGCATTATTGATATCGTATTAACAATCTCAGGTACAAGTAGTATTTCTTCAGCTGTATATTTAACTACTTTTTCAATATTACCATTATTTGAAATTGTTACAAATTCAAAATTATTTGTTGACTCATCTGCAAAAACATTAACTGTTGCTCCTATAAGTAATGAAAAACACATACATATTGTTACTAAAGACTTTAAAAATTTTTTTATTTTAAATTTCCCCCTTAAAATTAAATTAATGTGATACGTCATTAATAATCCCTAATTTTAAATTCATAAAATTATTATTTTGTATCACTTATTCATATAACGTTTCATCTAGGAAAATCTATCGCTATTTTTATAAAAAATTGAAATTTTTATTTATTATTTTTTTAGGCGATATTATATATTTAATTACTAGTATTATCGATATTATTTAAATCCTTCATCTTCAAATCTAAGTCTTTTATATTAAAATTAATTTTATTTCCCTTATTAGGGATAATATTATCATTATTATCGTATTCATAACTACCTTGAATAGGATTTAATAAACTTGCTGGAGAATTGGGATATGTTTCAAGGAAGAAAATATAGTTACCTCCTATATTGAGTTTAGCAGCATTCTTATCAATATACTCTATATTTCCTAATGTTCCGCCTAGTTGTTTAATTTCAATTATATCTTTTTTATTTACACTGCCCTTATAAACTTTATTAATTTCAACAGTGAAAATAGTATAAGGTATAGAACTGGTATCTTTTTCGCCACCAGGATTAAGAAATTCATTATCAGATTCTGGTTTTTCAATTATATTTAAATAGCTGTAGTTAAAATCAATTACCTTACCTTTAATTATTGTATCTGCTTTATCAATAAGATTTTGTAAATTATCATATGATGGGTAATCCGCATAAATTGCTACTTTTTGTGTTTTTGCGGTAGTATTATTTGAAGTTATTAATAAAATTCCACTAATAGCTATAATCAAACTAATACAACCAATAAAAAATAATTTAAGTTTCATAGACTAATTCCTCCTTATTTATAAACAGAATTTACTTCAGAAATATCAAATTGCTGTGGGGTTGTCATTACATTACGGTTTCGATCAAGATACATTATGGATGCTTGTACGGCAGTATGATCTAAGCAAAATATATGACCATACTCGTGAACTAATGTTGATTTAACAAAGTTATAAAAATTAGTAGCTACAGCATTAATAGTTCTTGCATTTAATTTTATAGTAAATGGACCAGGGTTAGCAGACGAGCTCAATCCGTACCAAGTATCTGCATAATTATCTGCTAGAATCTTATTAGGTGAAGAAGTTGATGAACTAACCGTAACTCGTGTTGCTGTTACATTCCATGCTGTGGCAGAATCATCCATTGGAGCTTTCCAAGTACTATTAAATTTTTATTTATTATTTTTTTAAGCGTTATTATGATAAAAACTATAGAAAGTTCAAAAAAATTACTAAATTGACTGAGCAATTTCCATAAGCGTATCTATCGAAAGTGGTGCACTAAGATAATATCTGTAACCATCAATATCCCAAACAATATAATTCAATTTTTCTGCATTTTCAGTGATAAATACATGATAAGTAACATTGCTTATCATTATCTGTTCATACTCTGTGTCTACATTGCTGACACCTACGTAACCATTGATAGTGTTGGCAGTAAAAAGCATATTAGCACCTGATTTATCCGTATAGGAAATTGTCAACAAATTGCCTGATTTAATGCGCGCAATTTCTGTATAATCTTCAGGAATATATTTAGGTTCCTTCACTGTAAGGTCATCATATGATTCATGTGAAAAAAAGTGAGTAAATCCATCAGTCCAATAGATAATTGTTTCTATAACATCTGCTCTTACATCTTTTGTGAACATCATTGCTCCGAATAGAACAGTTGTTATAACTGTAATAGATGCCACCACCTGCTTCGATCTTTTCACGGCGGTTTGTATACGTTCATGATGTATATCTTTTGCAAACAGTTTTTTCATTCTTTCTTCATGGAATTCTGACAATTGAAGCGTTTCTGAAAGTTTTTCTTCAGATGGAAGTTCATTTAAACTTTGTTCAAAATTTTCTCTTACCGCCTTTCCAAACATTGCTTCAAATAAGATATCATCAAGCGATTCCAGATCTTCATGCATATTCTAACACCTCATTTCCCATAAGATTTCTAACTTTAGTTCGTGCTCGTGTGATATGGCTGTTCACTTGTGTTAAAGTAAATCCCAGTTCATCTGCAATTTCTTTCATAGGCATATGTAAAATATATTTCATTTCTAAAATTTGACTACTCACTTCATCTAGTCCATCAATGCAATTTTTTAGCTTCCTGTAAGTATCTTGCTGGATGACATATTCATCAACAGGCATTGTGTTAGATGGTAAAATATCATCGAATTCATCTATAGAAGAGTCTGCATAATGCTTTTCTTTTCTTATTAGGTCAATACATTTCCCTTTTACTACTATAACGCTCCATCTTAAAAAATCTATTTCATCCATGGAAATAATTTTTTCCTTATGATGAATAGCAGATATAAAGGTGTTATGTACAGCGTCCTCAGCCATAACTTGGTTATTTGTAATTTTAAGAGCAGTATGAAACAGCCTGCCTTTAAATTTATCATACAAGTATGTCAATGTCTTTCGTTCTTCAGCCGTACTAATAGTTGTAAAATAAAAAATAAGCACATTAACATCTCCTTAAATATTAGGTTTAATTACCTTCATTTAATAAACGTTTGAAGTTATATTTTCCCTACATGTTTTTGTAAATTATTTTTTATTTAAAAGATGTTAATTGCGATGAATTAAGTCTTGTATGGTAGAGAAAAAAATAAAGGAGTCTTCATCTTAGCGTATAATTTTCGCTATTTGATGGCAAAACCCCTGTAAGCATAATTTGATATTAATACATATTTTGGTAACTTGTACTTACTTGTTCTGTCAATCCATTGGCAGTCACATCCGCTACCACTCTTAGCTGATAAACTCCACTGGTTACAGCACAATTATCAGAAAAAGAAAGTGTCGAACTCATAGAACTTACGCTCCACGATTTCACAAGTGTCCATCCATAAGATGAACTACGTTCAAGATAGAATGTTGCATTAATTTTAGTTGTGCCTGTTATTCCTCTAATCACACCTGTACATGTAGCTTGTCCAGAATTAAAACTTAAACCGAGAGTAATATTATTAACATTTGTCCATAATGGAGTGATAGGAACATAAGCTCCAAGTGGTTGTACTATGTCAGTTGTAGCAAATGCTTTAATGCATTGAGGCAAAGTGAAAGCTAATATAAGCAATAACACTATTAAACTTTTCTTTTTCATATAGACCATATCCCTTCAAATTAAGTTAGGTTTTACTACCTTCACTTAATAAACGTTTGAAATTATATTTTCTTACATGTTTTTGTAAATTATTTTTTATTTTTCTAAAATAGATTGAGCAATCTTTACAAGCTCATTTATTGGTAGCTTACTCCAAATTTCAAATTTGTAGTCATTTGCAACCCATAAGATACCATTATCAAAATTTTGAGAGCTTGCTTCCGCAAAAAATGCTTCATTTCCATTAATTGTACTTTTAATTATATTATGATTTTCATTGTCTATTGAAAAGTTTGAACCTGCACTTACTGGCATGAATGAAAAATAAATGTTATCTTCATTTACGCTAGAGTATACGATTGAGGTTATTGGACCAATGATTTCTTCTGAATTTAAAGCAAATCCATCGGGTAAATATTCAGGAACCCATTTCTTACTTTGAACTTTAGAAATTTCTGTATTGAATGTAATCGAAGTAAATTTATCATGCCATTCTACAATAGTTTTAACTATAACTGCACGGACTTCTGGATTAATGAGCAAAACACCAAATAATACAGTTATGATTATTAAAAATACTGCTGCTACTTTTCTTGCATACTTTAGAGTTTTTATTATATAGCCTTTTCTTAATTCTCTATTAATAAGTTTCTTCATCCTAATTTCAAATTCTGGTGTAAATTTATAGATCTTTGCAAGTTCTTCATTTGATGGAATTGAATCTATTTCTTCGTAAAAATTATCAATTACAGCTTGACGAAACAATGCTTCAAAGACTACATCATTTGACTCTCTATCATTCATTTTTTTTCACTCCAATCTGAGCTAATTTTCTAACCTTTTCTTTTGCTCGCATTATTCTTGTATCAACATGTTTTTCTGTCATTCCAAGTTGTTTACCAATTTCTTTATAAGACATGCTATAGCAGTATTTTAAAATCAATACCTGTTGGCTTATTTCATCAATAGAATTTAAATGTTTTCTGATTGAATTGTATTCATATAAGCAATTAACTTGTTCTTCAACAGGTGTTTCTCCAGATTCTAAAGCTATTTCCAATTCTTCAATTGAAGTTTCTACAAATGGTGTTTGCTTTCTTAATAAATCAATACATTTATGCCTCACTATAATAACGGCTGAAATTCTAAAATCCTTACTATTCATATTAAAATATTTTTCTTTATGTTTAATTATTGCTATAAAAGTATCTTGTACTGCATCTTCTGCCATAGCTTTATTGTTTGTTATTTTCAATGCATATTTTAACAATGCTAAATTATTCTCTTTATAGATTTCAATCATTTTACTTCTTTCACTCTCAGTATTAAGCATTGATAAATAAAAGATTAACAAATGAATACACCTCCTAATCTAATTGTATCATATACTAATTTTTTTAATCTGATTTATTGTTAATGCGTCACTGTGACACCTATTTTTTTAATTTTTTAACTAATTTTTATTATTAAAACTTAAAAAAAACATATATATTTACAAATCCAAGCATATACATTAAATAATTAAATTTAGAACAATTTGTGAAAGGAATATTATATGACAACTGTTGTAATGAAAAATTCTCTAGAAATGAGTTATAAATTTACGAATGATATGGGTAAAGAAGTAAGTAGAACGAATAGCATTCCATTTGATATTGATGCCACTGATGCAAACATGTTAGCCGTATCAAAAGCCGTTTATAAGGTTACACAGTATGCAATTATAAATACTGTTAACGTAAAACGAACCATGATACTTGAGTAATCGTAGGAGGTGTGTGTGTAATGGAAACTATGGTTTTGAAGCTAACCTTTCTTAATGATCTCGGTGATACAGCGATTGTCAGCATAAAAGATGCTCTTGAAGAGCCATTAGAAGCTGACGTGGAAGATCTCATGGATAAGATTATAGCTGCTGGATTTGCGATTAAAGGTCATAAAGCTACTAAAAAAGGACCAGCACAAACAGTTAAGACTATAATCAATGATTTAGATATACAAAAAGACGTATAACGATGACAGACAAGATTAAATTCGATGTATACAAACAGGAAAGACTCCAGAAATGTAGCATGTGTGATAGAGTTAAGCAGCTTACTTATAAAATTACCATATACGATAATGCTAGTACTGATAATATAATAATGTCAGAACTTCAATGCTGTAAAGTATGCGGTGATAATCTATACGAAATTTTAAATCCAGGATCCAATAGAAATCCAAATGAATTTGTAAAAAAGACATTTGTATTTTCAAATAAGTGATCAGATAAAAATCGATCAAAAATTAATATAGACCTTCAGATTTTATTTTTAAAATGAAAATCTGAAGGTCAATTTATTATTCTTAAAAGTATCAAATTTACTTTTAATAAACAACAGTATCTTCTATTTTAATAATTTCGGTTTTGTTATCAGAATAAGCTGTAATATACACTTCTGTTTCTTTAAAATCACTCATATCTAATGTCCAAACTCTGTAATTTTTTAAATTGTTAATTTTAGCATCTTTTATAATTTTACCATTTTTATCTGATACTTTTATTTGAACTATTTCTGGATTAGATATTATACCTAAGTATACAGGAAAAAACACACCATTTTTATGAGGGAAAAACATAAAAGTAAATCCAAATTTATTTAACATTGTATCGATATCACCTTGAGTGCCACTATAAGAAACCTTGTAACGACTTAATTCATTCTTTACAAAAGCAATGGATAAATCTTTTCCATTAAATTGTTGATAAAACACTATTAGTCCTTCTTTTGTTATTTCTTTATAAATAATATTTAAATTGTTAGGATGTGACTTACTTAATGCATCATTTAAAGTATTTGACCAACTTGAATATTTAATAATGAAAAAAGATGACAAGAATAATATTATTATTACTAAAACTATAATAATTTTTTTCTTCTTCATAAAAACAATAAGTCCTCCTTATTTACTTTATTTAAAAACACTAAAACTTTATGACGAAATAAAGTTTTAGTGTTTTTTAAATTTAACCTAATATGGTAATGAATCAGAAACCTTAAATGTATCAGAACCTACACCTATCCATAGATATTTTGTTCCAGCAACAGTAGAACCACCCCAAGGAGTACTTATTGGATAATTTACATACCAGTTAGAATTTGCGATTGCCCACCTACTAGTGCTAGAATCTTCTGTTTGCCTTACTATTTGTATTGTTGGCATCTGTCCGAGTTCACCAAAGCCGCTAGCGGTTGGACCATAAAAACCTGTCGGAACTAAATAATCATTTCCACCATTTACAAGAACAAATTCTGTATACATAGAAGCTCCCATTGTTACACCAACAAAATAACTAACTCTATAGTCATAATACCATGCATAACCTGTACCTGTTTGGTAACCTCTAGTGCGAGGGTTATTTTGAGCTTGAAGCATAGCTAACGCTTCTGGATTTGTTACCTTTTCTTTTAATTTTTGATTGCTTTCTTCTGTTCCATTCAATTCTATTTTTGCATTTGGAGTTGCTTCAATTTTAATAAAAGAACCATCCTCAAATCTATAATATCTAATACCATCGCTTGTTTTAGGGTCAAATACATAAAAATTCTCTGGAACTAAACTTAATTTATCTGGATTACTAGCGTCCCATAATTGATTATTTTCTAGCTTATCAATTAAAGTTTTTTGTTGTTCAATTGAAACTCCATTTTCATTTAAATATTGAATTATTTCTGCCTTATTTTCAAGATTAGTAACATTTTCAGCAAATACTGGTTGCATAGATAATAAACAGAAAGTTAATGTTAAAAAGCATAAAAATTTACTTTTGATTTTACTCATTTATATGTTTCCTCCTTAAATTTTAGAATAATAAAATTAAATTAAATTAAAAAAGTGATTTAAATTTAATATGTTTAATATTAATTTTTAATTTTGATTCATAGATCAATCCTCCTTCAATAGCTATTTAACGTTATATTTATATAAATATTTAAGTTTTAAAATAAATGATAGAATTTAAGTAACTTGTCTGTATTTAAATTAAAAGTGATTATCTAAAAAATTATTATTTTGTATCTCTTATCCATATAACGTTTCACCTAGAAAAATCTATCGCAATATTTATAAAAAATTTAAAAAAATAAATACCTACTCAAACTAATTTAGAGGAATAGGTATTTATTGTGAATCGTAAAAAATGGATAATGATCTTAAAGAATTTTATATAAAAATTATAGACAACATTTAAGCTGAATATTCATATCTAAAAAAAAGTTTTAAAAAGTTTCTTTTTTCAAAAAAAGAAGAAAAATCTCAATTTTTTCTTTAAAAACAGCATGTTTTTTTCTCTTGTTTAAACATGTTGTTTATATATAAAACTGTTTAAACTGTTTATAAACTGTTTGTAAAATGCAAACGCTACAAACCTTGATACGCAACGCTTTGATTTTTTTAAAGGTGACAGTTACACAGTAGAAAGGTGACAGTTACACAGTGAGATTTTGTGAAAAAAAAGTGTATTTATGTAAAGAATGCAGTAATTTCAATGATTACAGTGTATTTTTTAAGGTGACAGTTACACAGTGAAAAAAATCTAAAGGTGACAGTTACACAGTGGGAAAGGTGACAGTTGCACAGTGAAAAAATTCTAAAGGTGACAGTTACACAGTGAAAAAAATTAAAGGTGACAGTTGTGGATAAGTTATTGTACGCCATTAAATTAAATGTTATAATACATGATGAGGTGAAAAAATGAAAGATAGTGAATTAATTGATAGTGGCGTGTTAACTGTTTTTAATAGCACTTATTTAGTCACTAAAAGAAATGACTTAATAACAGCTAGATTCATCGACATGTCATATGAAGAATTGAGACTTATTGATATGTTAATAAGTTTGATACAGCCTAAAGACATCGATTTTAAGCCATATGTGTTTCATATTAGTGATCTTATGGAATTTTTAGGAGTAGATGATACACATAAATATACGACAATTCCAAAAGTTACTAAGCGTTTAATGTCTGACGTTATAGAGTTAAAAGAGAAAAATAAAATAATTCAAGTTCCATTTCCTTGGCTTTCATATGCTGAATATGATAAAACAACGGGGATTGTAACGCTTAAGCTTAATCCTGTGTTAAAACCTTATCTATTAGGATTAAAAAATAATTTTACAAGGCATAAAGTTTTTTATTCTCAAATCTTAAAAAAGAGTAAATACAGTTTAAGGCTGTATCAAATTTTAAAGAGATATGAATATGAAGACAATGACCCTGTAATTGACTTAGAAGAATTAAAACATATGTTAGATACCGACTATAAAGAATACAAAGACTTTAAAAGACGTATTCTTGAATCTTCACAAAAATCTATTAATAGCAAATCAGACATTATATTCAAGTAGGGGTAGTAGCAGCAAAGGAGACACCAGGGGCAAAGTAAGTAATTAATTATTGAAATATAAGGGGTAGAGGGAGCGAACGTGTAACTAAGTGCGAAATAATATTTTATTTATTTAATATTCACGTCCCGAAGCTTACTCACCTCATGTATAGCTTTATATAAAGTTGGTTTAGTAATCATAAACATATCACAAATATCTTTTAATCCTATCTTTTTTTGCTCATATAATTCATATATAGCTTTCTTTTTAGAAATATCTAATTTAGGTTTTCTTCCACCCTTTTTTCCTCTTGCTCTTGCTGCTTCTAATCCTTCCTTTGTTCTCTGACTTATCAAATCCCTTTCAAACTGGCTTATTCCAGCCATAAAAGTAAACATCAATTTCCCTTGGGGTGTTGTAGTATCAAGCCAATTTTCTTTCAAACTTTTAATATTAGCACCTTTCTTTTCAATTTGTTCAACTAAATTGAATAAATCCTTTGTGCTTCTCCCTAATCTCGTAAGATCAGCTATTAAAACAGTATCACCAATTCTTAATTTATCCAATAATCTATTTAATTCAGGTCTATCAAATTTTGTCCCTGTTATTTTTTCTTTAATTATTTCTTCAGCACCAGATTCTTTTAACATATCAAGCTGTCTATCTAAGTTTTGTTCTTGAGTACTGACTCTAGCATATCCAAAAACCATTGTTTAAGCCTCCAAACATAAATATTACTTAATAATATGATAAACTAAATGTCTTATTTACTCAATTATTTTACTATGATTAATTTATTGTTTTTATTTACTTAAAAATGGCTAAATTATGTTAATTTAGGGAGTAAATGTTAAAGTAAAATAAATGACCATTTAATTTACTATGTTTAAAAATAAGGAGCGAATAATAAAATGAAACGTCATTGGGAATTAGACGAACTTATAGAACATTTTACATTTGTGCCAAATGAATTAGATCAAATTAGAAATAAATCAGGTACTACACGATTAGGATTTGCAGTACTTTTCAAATTTTTTCAGTACGAAGCTAGATTTCCAAATCATAAGAATGAAATTCCAAAGGAAGTTATTTTATATATCTCTAAGCAACTCAATTGTGAATCTTATTCTTTTGAGGATTATGAGTGGAACAGTAGAAACATAAAATACCATAGAGCACAAATAAGGCAATACTTTGGATTTCGTGAACCAACAATTGAAGATACTAATTTAATAATGGAATGGCTTTCTAAAAATGCTTTTTATTATGATGCAGATGTAGAAAATTTGAAAGAAGTAGCATATAGTAAATTTAGAGAATTACACATAGAACCACTAACTCCTGAACGTATGGAACGAATAACTAGAATTTCTATATTTACTTGTGAAAGTCAATTTTTTCAAGAAACTTATGATAAGCTTTCTGAAGTAATTATGTGTAAAATGGACAACTTAATCGAATATTTAGATAGCTATGAAAGCTCTGATTTTAACTACAATACTGAAACTGAAGCGGAATCTATGACGTTCAGTGAATTACGCTCTGATCCTGGGAGAATTGGTATTGAAAGTGTTTTTAGAGAAGTTAATAAACTTAGAACGATTAAACAATTAGAGATACCAAATACGCTATTTAATAATATACCTAAAAAAGTTTTAAAAAAATATAAGGAACGTGTAACAACTGAAGATTTAAGAGAAATTAGAAGACACCCTGATAATGTTAAATACACATTACTTGCATCATTCTTTTGGCTGAGAGGAAGAGAAATAACAGATAACTTAATAGAACTTTTAATACAAATTGTTCATAGGATAAATGTTAGAGCAGAAAGGAAAATAGACAAAGAGCTTATTAATGATTTTAAGCGTGTCAATGGAAAAACTGGAATTCTCTTTCAGATGGCAGATGCAGCTTTAAATAATCCTGAAGGGATTGTTAAGAATGTTCTGTTTCCAGTAGTAAGCGAAAATACACTTACTAATTTAGTGAAAGAATTTAAAAGCACTGGAGCTGCATATCGTGAAAAGGTATATACTGTTATGAGAGCTTCTTATAACCACCATTATAGAAGAATGGTTCCAGAAATACTTGATATCATAGAGTTTAAATCAAATAATGAGTTATATCAGCCAATAATTAAAGCTCTTGAAATTATAAAAAAATATTACTTTGAGGGCATTCGTTATTTTTCAAATATGGATGAGATTCCAACAGATGGTGTTATCAAAAATTCTCAAAGAGATGCAATCATCGAAAAAGATGAAAAAGGGAAAGAAAAAATTAATAAAATAAATTATGAAATCGTAGCACTTCAATCATTGAGAGACAAGTTAAGATGCAAAGAAATTTGGGTTTTAGGAGCTGATAGATACAGAAATCCAGATGAGGATTTACCGATTGATTTTGAAGAAAGAAGAGAAGAAAATTATAAATCTTTAAATAAGCCATTAGACGTTGAAGAGTTTATAAATAATATCAAAAAGGTCATGTATGATAGCTTAACAAAATTAGATAATGATATGCCTAAAAATCCTAAAGTTACTATAACTAATAAAGGCAACAAACCTTGGATTGTCTTATCTCCAAGCGAAGCACAAGAGGAACCTGTAAATTTATCAAGAGTTAAATCTGAAATTACACGGCAATGGCCTATGACAAATTTATTAGATGTCCTTAAGGAAACAGATCTACGAATAAACTTTACAGAACATTTCAAAACAATAGCATCCCGTGAGAGATTAGATAGAGATACAATTCAAAAGCGTCTTATTCTGGTTTTATATGGATTAGGCACAAATACAGGATTAAAGCGTATTTCGGCAGGAACGCATGGAGAAAGCTATCAGGATCTACTTTACATTAAGCAAAAATTTATAAACAAGGATAACCTACGTATTGCAATATCATCAGTAGTGAACGCTATATTTAAAGCAAGAAATCAGGATATCTGGGGTGAAGGTACTACAACTTGTGCTTCAGATAGTAAGAAATTTGGTGCTTGGGATCAAAATCTCATGACTGAATGGCATATAAGGTATCGAGGTCGTGGTGTTATGATCTATTGGCATGTTGAAAAAAATTCTACTTGTATATACTCACAATTAAAGCAATGCTCTTCATCGGAAGTGGCATCAATGATAGAAGGCTTATTAAAGCATTGCACTGAAATGGAAATAGAGAAGAATTTCGTAGATTCTCATGGTCAAAGTGAGGTAGCTTTTGCTTTTTGCCATTTGTTAGGCTTTAATCTTATGCCTAGAATTAAAGCCATACATTCACAAAAATTATATAGACCAGACACCGGAATAGCTGAAGCATTTTCAAACTTACAATTGATATTAACGAAACCTATAAATTGGGAACTCATAAGACAACAATATGATCAAATGATTAAATATGCAACCGCTTTAAGATTAGGTATTGCTGAAACTGAATCAATACTTAAAAGATTTACAAGAACTAATTTGAAACATCCTACGTATCAAGCTTTAAATGAACTTGGAAAGGCAATTAAAACTATATTTCTTTGTGACTACCTTAATTCTGAAGAACTGAGGATGGAAATACACGCAGGGCTAAATGTTATTGAGAACTGGAATAGTGCCAATTCTTTTATTTTTTATGGTAAGAGTGGTGAAATATCGACCAATAGTGTGGAAGAACAAGAACTTTCTG
>WQUF01000095.1 GCA_009785875.1 Oscillospiraceae bacterium
TGAATTGAGGTACTTAAATGGATTTTCTTGAGGAATTATTAAAATTATCGAAGCTTCCACTTGATTTTGATGTTGAGGATGAATTTAAATCTATTGATGCGGCAATAATATATGATGAGATAAATAAAAATATAGTTAAAATAAATAAATCCCAAAAGGAAATAAGCTACAATATGGAGGAAGTAAATGAGTTTATTCAAGAGTATAAAGATGATTATGAAGACGAGATAAAAAGGGAAAACGATTCTCTTTTAAAAGGACTCATCTCTATTGCAGATGTCGTTGAAGATTTCTATGTTTTTTGTTTATCTTTTGGCGATGATGAGAGAAAAACCTCTGGAGAGATGATTTGGAATTCGATTTTAAAAAAGCTTAGTTTATCAGGCCTTGTTAGAATTTTTGATGAAAAGACCAAGCCTGATGCTGTTTTTAACACTGTTATAAGTACATCTGAGGATTTATCCCTTCCTGAAGGGTATATTATTAAAACTGTTAAAAGTGGATATATTTATAAAAATAAGGTTATTAGAAAGTCTAGCGTTATAGTTAACAAATTAGAGAATAAGGAGATTAAAAATGGACAAAATTGTTGGAATTGATTTAGGCACATCTACCTCTGAAATTGCATTTATAAATGATAAAGGTGAGGTAGAACTAATACCTAATCATTTAGGTGAATTTATAACACCATCTGTAGTACATATTAAAGAAAACGGTGAAATAATCGTTGGTATGCCTGCAAAAGAGCAATTAATTCTGGATCCAGAGAACACTTTTATGGAAGTCAAGAGGTTAATGGGTACAGATACTTTGCTAAAATCCCACGATAAAAGCTACACACCTGTTCAGCTATCATCATTTATCCTAAAATATTTGATCGATTGTGCAAGTGAGTATTTAAATGAGGAGGTTAAGAGAGCTGTTATTACCGTACCAGCTTATTTTACTGATGTTCAGAGAAGAGACACTTTAAAAGCAGGTGAGTCTATAGGGTTAAAGGTTGAAAGGATCGTCAATGAACCTACTGCAGCATCTCTAGATTATGGAATCATGAATATGGATAAGTGCCAAAATGTATTGGTCTATGATTTTGGTGGCGGTACTTTAGATGTAACTGTTTTAGAACTCTTTGAAGGAGTCATCGATGTCAAATCCAGTTGTGGAAATAACAGCTTGGGTGGTAAAGAATTTGACGAAGCAATAATGAATTATTTAGTAGAAAAAATAAATAAGCAGCATAAGATAAATGTATCAGATGATTTAAGGAGTATGGTGAGAATTAAGCAAGTTTCAGAAGAGTGCAAAATTGCTTTAAGTTCTCAAAATGATTTTAATATAGACTTGCCATTTATCTACAATAAAAAGGGTACTCCTTTGGGCTTTTCTGAAACTATCACTAGAGATTTTTTTGAAAGCTTGATAAAAGATAAAGTATATTCGACTTTGGATCAAATTAAAACAGCCCTTTTAGATGCAAATCTTAAATCTGAAGAGCTAGACCTGGTGATTTTAGTTGGTGGAACTACTAAGATTCCTCTTATAAAGGATTTCTTCAAAAACGAGCTTAATTTAACACCTGAATCGGTAGTCGATCCCGATTTAGCTGTTGTACGCGGTGCAGCTATTCAAGCGGGTATAATCGATGATGAGTTTAAAGATCAAGGTAAGGATATTGTAATTGCAGATGTGTGCCCTCACAGCCTAAGCCATGAATGTTTAAGGGGTGGCAGCGATTTTTGGGATTTCGATTTGTTTTGCGATATACTTATTAAGAGAAATACTACGATTCCATATGAAACTCAAAACATATACCAAACTGTTCATGATAATCAGAGAGAAGTTGAAGTAAAGGTCTATCAAGGAGAAAGCGAGGATCCTAAAGAGAATACCTTTTTAAATAAGTTCTTGTTATCCGGAATACCTCCAGCAAGAGCAGGGAAAGAAAAAATAAAAGTAGCATTTTCATATGATTTAAATGGAATTTTATCGGTATCGGCTGAGATCGTGTCTACAGGAAAGAGTGCTGGTATAGAAATTGATACCAGGTCCATTAAATCCAGTGATCAAGATATTGATTTAGAGCTATGGAAAGATAAAGAGAAAGCAAAAAAATATAGAAGCGTAATTAGAAAAGCTGAGAAGATTTTAAATGAAGAAGATTTTGATGATATATTTGGACTTGAAGATGATATCAATGAATTGAAAAAAGGTATAGTTTTAGATTATGATGTTTCAGATCTTGATGAGATAAAGAATGATATCCTTGATACACTGGAATTGCTTGAGGATTAGCGAAATATGAATGGCATTTCCATTTGGTATTATAATAATGCGATTGATTGTGCTAAGAGCAATGATATTACAGGAGCCCTTAAGGCTTTAAAGAATCTACCTAAGGAATCAAGGGAAGATTATAATGTAAAGAGGTTAACATCTTTATGCCTTATGCGCTTAGGGTATTATAAAGCAGCTTATGATTATGCTATGGATATAGAAGAATATATTGATTTTTTTGAAGATAACTTCTTAGCTTATGAATCCTATATTGATGATGTTATCAAAGAAATAAATTTAAAAAATTACAGAGGAGCTTTGAGCATCATTAAAAAAAATTCTAGAAATTCCAGCTTAGAATACGATATGACAGGTATTGTTTATTTTTTACTAGATGATATTAAAAAAGCTAAAGAGAACTTTTTCCAGGCTTTGAAAATTGATATTTATAATCCTATTACAATAAAATTGATTTTAGCTATTAATGATGAGAAAGAATTGAGTTTCATTTATAGATTTTTTAAGAAAATAATAAGAAGGTAGTATTATGCAGAGTTTATATGATTTATTAGAAATACCTAAAGACGCAAGTAAAATGGATATAAAAAGAGGATATTTTAAGATGATTAAGATCTATTCTCCAGAGAAAGATCCTGAAAATTTTAAAAGGATAAGAAATGCTTATGAGCGTCTTTATGATGATGAATCGAGAGCAAAATATGATAAGACTATGGTTGCTCCTAGTGATTTTTTACATGAGTTTATGCTTGCTAAGGAGTATATACATAATCTAAATTATAAGGAAGCTCTTGATCTGCTTTTAGATATAAGGAAAAAATATAAAAATAAAGTTGAGATTGAACTTGCTTTAGGTGAAGTTTATTTGCTCATGGGTAATACTGTTAAAGCCATAAAGGTTTTAGAACCTATGTGTAAAAAATATAACGATAATCAAGAATTAGCATGTTTATTAGCAAAGTGTTATGATGCAAGGGGTTTTAACATTAAAGCTCGTGATGAATATAAGCGCGCTGTAGCATTAGATCCTGGCAATGCCAATGCGTGGTCTAAATATATCTATTTCTGTCGGTCAGATGGCTATGAGGATGTAATAGAATTGATCGATAAAGCTGAAAGCTACAAGGAAGATATATTTTTGAAAGAGCCACAATTATATTACATAGCTGCAGTACGATTATCTAATAGACATCAATATAAAAAGTCAGACTATTATTTAAAAAAATATTTAAAAGGTTATAAACTTCAAGGGAAAGTGGATCATGATCAATATAGTGATACCTTGGAATTTTTTTCAAAAGTATCAAAAGGCATAGAATTTTATGATACTATTGATGAATTCATTAAAATATTGGATAATTATGAGTATAAAGATCAAGATGATATTGATATAATTAATAAGATTAAAATTGATTTAAAAAATAGAGAGTTTTTTGATGACGATGAAATTGATAATTCTTTGAAGGCTATAACTGAAATTACAATAGAAGGCTGCGATTGCGATAACTGTATGCTTGATAAATTTACCGCAGAATTTAGCATTGTTATGGATGCTGAAAAGCGTAGAAAAGAAATATTGTATATGAAAAAAAATTATCAGGAATTATACAATCTTAATGCTGGCTTTTTTAATCTTATTTTAAATACTAAAAAGACTTCTCTTCTTGAGGATAAATATTATAAAAAATTTAAAACCCTTAATAAAAAATATCATGGTTATTTTGAAAATCATGGATATGATGATGAAGATGATTACGATGAAGATGATGAAGCTTCCTTTTCAGCTTTTGACGAGATGGGTAATGTACCATATGTTAAAGCGGGCCCTAAAATTGGAAGAAATGAACCTTGTCCTTGTGGAAGCGGCAAAAAATATAAGAATTGCTGTGGGAAAGGATTATGAAGAAGTGCCTCAAAGAATTTACCTTTGAGGCACAACTTATCTAAAAAGGCAAAGATCATTCATGAGATTTAAAATCTTTTTCTCAGATTCACCTTTTAAGATATTTAGCAATATAATAACTGAGAAAGCAAATACTTTTGTCAGTATTAAAATTGTGAATATGGAAATTACTAAACTGTGATATCTTGATAAATCCCATATTATTCCTGCGCTAAAAAAAGCATAAATCATAAACCATATTGTTAAAAATAATATACTGGAAGTTCCTAAATGAAACTTTGATATGATTTTAAGCCCATTAGATTCTGTTTCTATTTTGCACTCAAGGAATCTCTTAAAAAAATTTTGAATTGGAGATTTATGATATTCTATTCTAAATTTATCGTAAGAGATTCTTTTTATAGAGAATGAATTATCAAATGGTATATTTTTGTAAGCGGTTTTTTCAAGTTCATCAAAAAAAGTATTTATATTTTGAGCAGAGTTCCATATATAATTTCCCAATTTTTATCACCTCTTTTTATGAAAATAAAATACATTGCTTGTTATTATTTTTGATTATTTTGTGTTTTTTATACTTCGAAATGAGAAATATATTTCTATAGAACAGGAACACATTCAGATTTATTTTAATATAATATTAGTAAGAACAGCTCAGAGTTTATGCTTTGAGCAATTTTTATGCATCTTACCTTGTCCAATTTGCATATCACCTTTAATTTATTGATTTAAAATCAAGTTTTTGTTAATCTTTTCATAGAAAGATAGTAGGGGGGATATCTTTGAAGTTAGTTATAGATCAATCCAAAGAATATAAGGAAGTTGAAATAACCATCAAATGCGGAATCGTCGATAAAAGGCTTGAAAAACTCATATCGCAGATAAGATTATATTCCTTTTCTGTTTTAGGAAAGAAGGATAACAAGATTTTCAATATCGCCCTCGAGAATATTTATTATTTTGAATCGGTAGATGAAAAATCATTCATCTATACAGAGGATGATGTGTTTGAAACTGAGTTTAAACTCTACGAGTTAGAAAAGGATCTTGTGGATTCCAGATTTGTTAGAATAAGCAAATCTTGTATTTTAAATATTGAAAATCTTTTAAGCGTAAAGGCTCTTTTAAATGGGAAGTATGAAGCTACCATGAATAATGACGAAAAACTGATTATAAACAGGCATTATGTGCCTTTGTTTAAAGAAAAATTTGGTCTATAGAGGTGATGATGTGTTAAATGAAATAAAAAATAGATTAAAAGTAATGTGTGTCTCTTATACAATTACGACGATTTTCTACCTTTTACTTTTTAGATTAAATATTGCTGATGAAATTAATGACTATATTACTATTAGACTTTTATTATTAAATTTCTTTGTTGCAGTTTTGATGATGATGACGGACAGACTCAAGGTCAAAAACAAATATTTTTCTATTTTTATAGATTTATTTGATGTTTTTTTTGTGGTTTTCTTATTAGGCAGTGGATTTTTTAAATTGTTTTCATTTAATCTTCATAATATTGTTATGATAATCGTAATGGGTACTATCATTTATTTTGGAGTTTTCTTTATAGTAACTTATAAAAATGTAAAAGATGCAAAAGCGATAAATAAAAAATTAAAATCTGAAAGGGAGAAGAAAGATGAATAAGATTATAGAGGTTTCATCGCTGTATAAAAAATTTAACAATGTTACAGCTGTAAATGGCATCGATTTTTCGGTTAATGAAGGCAGTTTATTTGCATTTTTAGGCGAAAATGGAGCTGGAAAATCCACCACTATTGAGATACTTTGTACGCTATTGAAGTCTGATGGTGGGGAAGTCATTGTGGATGGATATAAACTAGGAAGAGAAGATGACAAAATACGAAATTCAATTGGAATTGTATTTCAAGATAATCTTTTAGATCCACTTTTGACTGTAAGGGAAAATCTTCTCTATAGAGGTGGGCTTTATAAATCAAAAGGCAAAAAGCTTAAAACCTTAGTTGATAATGCTTTAGAAATAACTTCTGCTAAAGAATTTTCTAAAAGAGCCTATGGGAAGTTATCTGGTGGTGAGAGGAGGAGAGTCGATATCGCAAGAGCTTTAATGAATACTCCTAAAATACTTTTTCTGGACGAGCCTACCACCGGTCTTGACCCGAGCATTAGAAAAGATATTTGGGATATGATCAATAAATTAAAGAAAGAAAATAATATGACTATTTTTTTGACCACACATTATATGGAAGAAGCGAATATCGCAGATTTTATCGTGGTTATGAATCATGGGAAGATCATAGAAAGAGGAAGCCCAATTGATCTTAAGGAGAGATACTCTATGGATTTACTTAAGGTTAAGCCGAAGTTTAGAGAAGATGTCTTATATATCTTAAATGAAAATAATATGGATTTCTTTGAAGATGGAGAAGTATTTGTGGTAAAGTTAAATTCTACGCTGGAAAGCATTGATAAACTTAAACTTTTTAAAGATAAAATTTCTAATTTAGAAGTCTTAAACGGTACTATGGACGATGTGTTCATAAATATTTCAAGGAGCGTAAAACAATGATCAGTTTAGTAAAGCGAAATATAAAAGTTTTTTTTCGAGATAGGACTTCAGTTTTCTTTTCCCTTTTGTCTGTGATAATAGTCATATTGCTTTATGCTTTATTTTTAGGGAAATCTCTAAAAAGTTCAGTTCAAAATATTAGCCATGTGGATTTTTTAATGGATAGTTGGGTCATGGCTGGAATGATAACAGTGACTTCTGTTACCTCTACTTTAGGTGCTTTTGGCGTAATGGTGATGGATAATAACAGAAAGATTTCAAAAGATTTTTATTCATCTCCTTTAAAAAGAGG
>WQUF01000096.1 GCA_009785875.1 Oscillospiraceae bacterium
TTAAATAAACCACTTTTGAAACTGGAAATAATTGATCTTCTTTCATCTTCTGACATTACTTTAAGTTCCTCATCAGTTTTATAATAATAGATATTGTTTATTTCTAGTAAATTGTTTTCAAGATAATATACTGTTATTTTTTTTGATGTCGGATCTACAATCCAGTATTCTTTCACTCCTGTTTTACTATACACATCTTTTTTTTCGCACAAATCTTTCATTTCTGTACTAGGACTTAGTACTTCTATTACTAAATCAGGTGCGCCGTATATTCCTTGATATCCTTCTTTATTTTTATCGCATAGGACAACTAAATCAGGTACGAAGTTATTTTCATCATCAAAAAAGACATCTGGCTCAGGATATACTTCACAAATTTCACTTTCAAAGTATTTTTCCAATATTTTTTGAATATTTTTAGAAATTTTAATGTGATTCATATTTGGTCTTGACATCATGTATATTTTACCGTTGATTATCTCGTAATCATGGTCATCTTTTATAGCGTATTCACTCATCATAAAGTAAAGCCTCCTTTTAAAATCTATTATATCATACGGCAGACTCCATTCGCAACCTAACCGATCCGTGAATATGTGGCGGAGTCTGCCTTAGTGGCTAGTGATAAGTGGTTAGTGGCTAGAAAAAACTTGTGTGATTAATCCAGAAATCCAGAGGTGACACCTCTTGGAGCCATATTTTTCTTGACTTATCAATAAAACAGAAATATAATTCATCGTAAAGAAGGTGATTTTTTTGCGAAGACGAATAGAGGATCGCTTGGTTTTATGGAAGAACAAAGGGTCGGGTAGGATGCCACTCTTATTATATGGTGCTAGGCAAGTCGGCAAAACCTATATATTAATTGAATTTGGTGAGAAGTATTATAAAAATACTGTTTATATAAATCTAGAAACCAACCTAGCTGCTGCACAATATTTTTCTGATGACATAAGACCAGAACGATTGATACGTTTTTTGGAGGCTGAAGCTCGAGATGTAATTCTTCCAGATGAAACGCTGATTATATTCGATGAGATTCAAACCTGTGAACGTGCGCTGACTTCATTAAAATATTTCTGTGAAAATGCGCCTGAATATCACGTAGCGGCTGCTGGAAGCCTGCTTGGTGTAGCAGTGAACAGACAGCGGTATTCATTCCCTGTTGGTAAAGTTGAAAGTATAACCCTTTATCCGCTGGATTTTGAGGAATTCCTGTGGGCTGTAGGCGAAGAGAGATTAGCTGATGAAATACGTGTGTGTTACTTTAGTTTGGAGCCAATGCCAGAATCCCTGCATAGGCGGGCTTTAGAATTATACCGTTGTTACCTTATTGTGGGTGGGATGCCAGCATGTGTGGAATCTTTCGCAAAAAATGGTAAAACAGTGCTTATTCCCTCTATTCAAAATGAGATTGTCAATAACTATGTGGCTGATATGGCAAAATATGCAGAGGCTTCAGAAACGGTAAAGATACGAGCCTGTTATGACTCTATCCCTGCACAGCTAGCGAAGGAAAATAAAAAGTTTCAATATAAAGTGATTCAAAAAGGTGGAAGTAGCGCACTGTTCGGTGCATCAATCGATTGGCTTGCACAAGCGGGCGTTGTTTTGAAATGCAGGAAGATAGAACATGCCACAAACCCTATTGCAGTGTATGCGGATCTTTCTTCTTTTAAGCTATATTTAAGTGATGTGGGGCTATTATCTATGCGCTCAGGTATTCCACAGCAGACGATACTTAGCGGTGAAAGTAACACGTTTATGGGGTCGGTAGCTGAAAATTACATTGCACAGGCGTTGACAGCTAGTGGTCATCCCCTTTTTTACTGGGCTAGCGATCAAACTGCTGAATTGGATTTCGTTTTGCAGAAGGAAACCGAAATTATTGGTGTAGAAGTTAAAAAAGGAATTCGAACGCACTCAAGAAGCCTTGGTATATTTTTACAGAAGTATGAGATAGCTTACTCTATACGCTTCTCGGAGAAGAATTTTGGCAAAGAAGCTAGAGGCACAAATGGAAATATCGGAGCAATTCACTCTGTTCCTCATTATGCTGCGTTTTGCGTTTGAAAGTTTTGTGTTTTTTTTATAATCTTTGCAATACTCTAATCAGAGTGCTATAATTTGAATGGTTAAAAAGTGAAATGGATAGAAACTATATATTCAAGAAAGGTGAAGATTATGAAATTTCTGACCAAAATAAATAAAGGGGCTTTTCTCTCTATCATCGTTCTCATTGTGCTGGTAATCTATCTAATAATTGTCAGCATAAATCAGACAGGAGATCAGCCAGCCTTAAAAGAAGCGTGCCAAAATTACATCGACTTAGCGCAGCAGTACTCCTTGCTTCCTGCAGATTATGTAGACGGAACTACGCTCATGACTTCTTCACAGCAAGAGCAGTACATGACCGACATTAAAAACGCTTTAACTCCCCTCTTTGACAGCAAAAATACAGCTGCACTTAATACAACCTGTAATTCATTTAAAAAGAATTTAGAGCCTCTTTTTGCAGGTCAGGTTGTTGTTTCATCAAATCAAATAACGATAACCCAATACGAGGATTTTACTTATTCAAACGATCTCGTTTCAGTTACATTTTCGTATAACAAGGATTCTAATGTTAAAACGAATGTTCCACAAGGTGGAAATTCAGCAAACTTTGGTGTGCAGAGAAATAATACTGGTGTCATCACATTTAAAAAAGTAGACAATTCTTTTAAAATCGTCAGCGTCAATGTTTTTAATAACTACGTGTTGAACCAGAGGAGAGGATAGGAGGAAGCATATGGAAACTGTTTTAAAGGTTGAACATCTGACTAAATTTTTCGGTAGACGCAAGGTTGTTGATGATGTTTCCTTCGAGATCCCTAAAGGAGAAGTCTTCGGATTCCTTGGACCTAACGGGGCAGGCAAAACCACAACCATTAAGATGATAATGGGATTTTTAAACATCGACGACGGTCACATCAAAATAAATGGCTTTGACGTA
The DNA here is from genome assembly GCA_009785875.1 of Oscillospiraceae bacterium. Classification (GTDB taxonomy): domain Bacteria; phylum Bacillota; class Clostridia; order Clostridiales; family Clostridiaceae; genus WQUF01. The sequence goes on from WQUF01000096.1 coordinate 2,996, forward strand.
GTGAAACAGCGCGAAAAAGCTATGGAAAAGGTTGGTGGCATCGTAGAAAACCCTGAAATGTATAATTATCTCAGCGCACAGACTAATCTTGAAATGTATGCTAGGCTTCACAACAATGTTACTAAGGAGCGAATAGCTGAAGTGGTTGAAATGTGCGGCATGACTAAAAGAATCCATGAGAAAGTTAAAAAATATTCTCTCGGCATGAAGCAGCGCGTTTCCCTTGCACAAGCTCTATTATGCAGCCCTAACCTTTTGATTTTGGATGAGCCTACAAATGGTCTGGACCCTATCGGCATACACGAACTGCGAGATGATTTGATAAGGCTTGCACATAAAGATGGCATCGCTGTTTTTGTGTCCAGCCATATGCTTTCAGAGATGGAAATGATGTGCGACCGAGTTGGGATCCTTAATAACGGAAAACTTTTAGGCATTAAACCAATAGATCAGCTTATCAAAGAAGCATCGGGCTCTAATGCTTATCGCTTTAATGTTTCTCCAATTGATAAGGCAGCCGAGATCATAAACAATTATAAATCTAAATCTGTTGTAAATACTGGCAAGGATTTTGTAATGGCACAAGTAGAAGAAACCGATGTTCAAAAATTGATCGTCCTTTTAACCAGCGGTGGTGTCACGATTTCAGGTGTAGGCAAGCAAACGGCATCCCTTGAGGATGTTTTTATGAGCATTACAGGAGGTGAAAATAGCATTGAATAGGATATTTAAACTCACATTAAATGAATTTTTGAGAAATATAAAAAAAGTAAGCACCTTTGTGATCATAATATTGACTGCACTTGTCATCTTTGGTTTTGGAGCTATTGTGCAAAATGCAACCAATAATCGTGCTCAGTTCAGGCTAGATAATGCCATTGCAGGAACTAACCCTGATAATCAATCTGCTATGAGCCAGCAGCTTACTTATTTACAAAATCAAATCTCACAGGCTGTTAGCGACGCTGACAAGGCTATCGCACAAAGCCAATACGATATTTTAAACGCTGCTTACCAAAAAGGGATATACGTTGCTATTGCGTCTATTCCTACTTCGGTGCAATTTTCAGATCCTGTCACCTATCAGGAAGTGGCTGTTTTAAATGCAATCAATAGCAAAGTTGCATCGCTAAGCAGCAAATCTACTGACCTCGACACGATTTCTGGTCAATACTTAGATTCTGCACTTAACAGCAATTTTAATGAATTTATCACCGCTGATAATGCTTCTTTTGTTTATAACAGTGGTCTTCCAGAGAGCGATCCAACAAATCAGGCGTATATATATGCTAACAGCTTGAGGCTCCAGTACGATGTCACAAATCTAGATGCACCAGGAAGTGGCACAAAAAACGATTTAGTTTCAGATATATATAACAATAAAGTAGGCTTGATCCAAGGAATAAACCCTGCTACAAGCGCAGTTTTAACAGATACCGATATTGCAAACGCAAACGACAACATACTTATCGACACTTATAAACTCGATCATAACATCGTCGCTTCAGAAAATATCGATGTTACAATAGCAGCTTTAAATTCACAGATACCGCCAAATTTAGTAGGGCTTGGAATCTCTATCGTTTCAATTCTCATGGCAATACTGGCAGGTTCTACGATTGCGCAGGAGATAGCAACAGGTGCTATTAAATCTTTGATCATCGCTCCTGTGAAGAGATGGAAGATTTTTTTATCAAAGTTCCTAGCCATTACTGTACTTGCAATATTGCTCGATTTGCTCGTTTACTTGGTATCTGCAGTTACATCGTTGGTCTTTTATGGAAATAGCCTCGAGAGTTATTTTAAGGTCATAGGAGGTCAAGTTGCAGTGATTCAACCATTATTGTACATCTTCTATCTCACACTTTTAAGGATTCCGGAGCTTATAATATTTATCATATTAGCAATGATGCTTTCCACTTTGACTCGCAATACTGCAATATCGATCAGCATAGTGGTGGCTTTAGGACTCATCGGAAATACTGTTGTGACGGTTTTAGCTAATTTCTTTAAAGGAGAATGGTTGAAGTTTATGCCTTTTCAACATTTTTCTGATTTGGCTTCGAAAATATTCCCGACACCAGCATTTACTTTTGGATCTCGAGCGTTACGTGTGATGGTAAACAATACAACTCCATCGATCCCTGTTACATCGCTCACTTTTTCCATTGTATATCTAATTGTTGTATTTGTGCTGATGTATTATACTGCTCATGAGTCATTTGTTAAAAAGGATATTTAATCATTAAAGATTAATAAGAATTCCTCACGGTGGGGAAATTTCCTCACCGTGAGGAATTTTAGAAATTTATAATTTATAATGTGATAACTATTTTGCAGTAGAGAGGTAAGCTTTTATTTTGTCTCCTTGTTCCTTTGTAATCACGTTTTCTTTAATCAGTTCTTCTTCTAATTTAGCGATGATATGTTCTTTTTTATCATCAGCTTTAGCTTGATCAGCGGTTTCACCGTGTGCACCATGATGGAATAATCCTTCATGATCTCCGTGATGGAACAATCCTCCATGATCTCCATGATGGAATAATCCTTCATGACCTTCATGTTTTTTCTTTAAAAACTCTGTAATCTTGTCAGCTGTTGCTTGATCAATAACTCCATTTGTAACTAAATCTTTAATCTTATTGTCTAATTCATTATTCATAATTGCATCTCCTAAAATATTTTTAACATTAAACTTAATGTTAGTTCTATTTTGTGATTGAGATATTATGAAATTATTAAGAAAATATTAAAAATATATTAATTATTATGATGATAAAAGTATTTATGTTGACAAGATCATAGTTAAATTAATAAACTATAATAATATAATAGAGTATAAACTAATGAAAAAAATATTACTTCAATATAATATTGACTTTATATTTTTTTAAAAAGGGGTTATTATGAAAAAAATTATTGCTTTTGTTATGGTAATTAGTCTTACCATTACTTGGATTCAATTGTGCTACATGCCTCAGTTTAAAGAAAAAATAGAACCAGTTATTTCTAACGAAGATTTATTTGAAAGTAAACATGAGTTTCATGATCAAATTGGAGTAAACATCACCATAGTACCTGAAAGCTCTGTAGATCGAGTGATGTATGAAAAATCCCATGAAGAAAAACTTGAGGATTTAAAAAATAATATAATTAATTTTGTTGGAAATGATATAAATTCTTTTTCACTAATATACTATGAAATTGTATCCAAAAATGCTATAGAAATCAATCCCTATAATTCGTTTAAACCTGCAAGCACATATAAAGTCCCATTGAATATGCTACTATATGACAAAGTATTCACGAATGAAATAAATATTAATGATACGATGAATTATTATTCAGGAGATTACGAAGATGGAGCTGGAGAATTACAAGGCAGCGATATATTATATCATCCTATTAGCTTAACAACTCTTTCTGAATATTCTATCATATATTCAGATAATATAGCTGCTAACATGCTTACTAGATTGTTAGGGTATGATGACGTGATTTCATATATAGAGCGAGTGTCTGGAATTCAAATGCCAAATACTGATTATATAACAGCCCAAGCTATGCTTTCACTGCTTTTGAAGCTTTATACAAATCTTGATAACAATCCATTTTATGATACGCTTATAGGTTATATGAAAAATACAATTTATCACGATAGGATAGATGCATTAATACCTCAAAGCATCGTAGCCCACAAAATTGGAGATTATGAGGACTATGTGAACGATATTGGAATAGTATATACTAATAAACCTTATATAATAATTTTTTATACAGAGGGTTTTGAATATGAAACTATAGCAGAAATCTCAAAAATGATATATGATTTTAATATACAGGATTAAAAATTTAGGAGGCTACCAACAAAACAAATATATCTACTAAAATATAATAAAATGTATTAGTAATATATAGATATATTTAGTATTTATTGCAGATTACAGGGAAAGCGAGCAAACAAAGCTAAAAAATTGATAAGGGAGTTATTGAGAAATGATAATAGCGAGGAAAGTTAGGCTATTACCAACAAAAGAACAAGAGCAACA
>WQUF01000097.1 GCA_009785875.1 Oscillospiraceae bacterium
AAGTCAGAACAAGAAAAAAATTGCAAATTATGTGGTAAATCTTATAACAAGATAGAAGGACAATACATTTATACTGATGCTCTAGGTAACCGAATCAAGCCAGACTACCTCTCATATATGTTTCCCAAGTTTCTGGAGAAAAACGGATTTAGAAAGATGAGATTCCATGCATTAAGACACAGTTGTGCCTCGCTTCTCTTATCAAACGGAGTACCACTTAAACAGATTCAGGAATGGTTAGGACACAGTGACTTCGCAGTTACAGCGAATATCTATGCTCATTTGGAATTTGATTCAAAACTAGCATCAGCAGAGGCTATGGGATGGATCAAGAACACATCATTGGCGCAAGAATAGATATTCCTTATATGTACACACGCTTCCTTAAGTGTCCACTAACTTCCACTAAGAATTTGGGCAAACATTCAAGGCAAACATGATAGAATTTGAAATTATTCTAACACAAAAAACTTAGTCAAATCAAGGCTTTATACAGTACTACTTGTGCTTTGGACAACTGTATGCCACATCATGATTGCAAATAAGAAACTGAAAGTCTTATCAGTATCAGGAAGGATTGCAAAGATGATGCTCTTTTGATCTGGATCTCCTAAACTATTAAGCTGCATTTCATCGTACATTAGAAGCTCACGAACCTCACTGATTGCAAGGGGAGCTAGTCGTACATTACAGCTTATTATGATTGACTTGAGAGTCTTACCAGCAGCTACCTTGAATTTCTTATAATAATTGAGTGAAAAGTCCTCTTCCACTGTGAGTCCACCTTTATCAGCTGGTTTAACACCAGTGGTATTATGCCTGTATGCACTCTTAACCCATTTAAGACGTGATGTTTCTGTATTTTTTACCTTACGTGAAAATGCTTCTATATTTGAAGTTAGACTCTGATCGGTTTTCTTCACCCATTTACCGCCATCCTCAATTTGTTTGAATAAGAGATCAAGAGGGGACAAGAAGTTTTCGTCTTCCTCTTTTGCTTCTGCCATATCGAGAAGGGTGATAAGACTTGATAGATTGTAATCCTTGGGAGCCATCCAATCACGTAAAAATGAGATGAGAGCTATATATAATAGTTGTTCACTTTTCTCCCAAAAAGGATCAGATTTGCTAGAATCACTTGGAGTGGTGTTTTTGATAAGGCAGTTAACGAATTTTAAGATATCCTGGTCAGTTTTAACGTAAGCTAAAGGATTATAGTGAAGCGACTGTTTCATATTCCATAGATTGAATGACCGAACACTATAGTCATTTTGAACGAAGAAATTCCCATATTCAGGTAAAAGATCTCCCTTTGGATCGGTCAAGAAATAATCACCATAAAGCTGCATTAAATTAGGTTGTACCCAACAAAATGTCTTTCCAGATCCAGAACCACCAACAACTAAGTTATTCCAGTTACGATCTAATTTGAACATAGGCTTTTGACGATCAACTTTCATACCAAATGTTTTCGAGAATACTATATTGTTGAATTCATTCTCAGTATCTTTAAAGACTAATCCTTCATTCACATTGCCCCAAGTTGCACTACCTTGTTCTTCATTGATTCGATAATTTCCTTGAAATGCGAAATACTTTGCCCAAATAAGCCATATAGATAGAAATGATAGAAGTCCGAAAAATAACGCTATTTCATCGATACTTATATAAAAAGGTCGATACAAAATTGCTGAGAATACCGAATCAATTCCATAAGTGATATTCTCTGGAAATAAAACGTCAGTTTTGAGTATCTGGTCTATTAATCGATTACCAACGTAAAAGAGTATCAGCGATAAAACTGCTGCTATACCAGAAGATTTTAGAATTTTATCATTCGCTTTTTTACTCAAGTATCCTTCTCTCTCCCTTTTGTACTAATAATAGACCAGTTATACATTTCTAAAGGTTATAAATCTTTAAAGCATCTTGCATGATGTTTATTTGGAAATATGCGATTGGATATGAACTTGTTGTGCCATTTCAATACTTGCCTCCTTTGCATATTTAATCTCAGACTCCAGTGATGGAGACGATGATATGATATTTTCATTGATCCATTTTTCGGCTATTTCTCGAATTATATCTGGTGATTTAACTTCAGGATTTTTGGCTAAAAATTCCCAGCCCCATGTTGGATTTTCAATTTCACCTGTTGATAAATTATAACAAAAATAGTTACTTCCTTCAGGAGATTGCAGTCCACCAAGTCCATCATTATAATGTTTCCAATTTCAGCCTTCAGGAAGATTTTTTGCAGGAGTTACTATAACATCAGACCATGTAGTATATTCATTAGTTTCCAAAGGTACCAAATCGTGCATTGGAGCTAGTGGCTTTGTGTTGCTGCTGATTTCCTTTGATGCTTTGCGATCATCTTTCGATTCTTTATCAAAAGATTGAAGGGAGGTATAAACACCATTCCGGCTAATAACCCCATCAAGGCTCATGATAATCCATTTACCTTCACAAAGTTCTTGGTTTACGATTGCTCGTTTTATAGCAATCTCATCCATACCATAATAGAATATATCTTCATCTTTATATCCTGGTGGTGGATCAAATCCATGATATTTTGCGATTAAAACACCGTAATTGGATGAATCAAAGTCGTCTACATATCGAATAGAGACAGAATATAGGCATGATTCGTCATTAGGAAACATATTACTACTTTCCATATTGCTAGGTTCCGATTGCCTCATATCAATCATCCTCCTTAATTAGCAGTCTACAGAATCTTCTCATGTATCTCGTGTGTAGGTTCTGAATTATCTGCAAATTCAGATGATGCAAACCGAGCATTATCAATTTCTCCATCAAATGAGGCACCTTCTCGTTCTTTATCAAAAACATGAGTATCTATATTATGTGTTCCATTATTCTTTTCTCGGTTATAAATCTCTTTCTTATTGTAGGTAATTGAGACAACATCTCCAGCGTTATAATCCTCATTTCTGCCATAGATCTTATAGAATTCTTCTCGATCTTGAGACTTAATAGCGTATGCAGAGTAATAATTAGCACCTGTCCATTGCAATTGTGCAGCTTCCGTTGAAAAAGTAAATTCTTTTCCATATTTATCAATAGTAATCTTGACAGTTTTAGCACCACTTTCTTTAATTGCATAAGCAATATCACGTTGCTTATGATAAATATGCTCTACATCATTACTTATTTCTTGTAGTTTTTCACATGTTAGTTTCTCAAGTGCTAGACCTGATTTCAATTTGTCGTGATTAATTTTATCGGCTGATCCCAAATACAATGTTGATAATTCATCGACACACTCATTTGGATTTTTAACATAAGAGAAAATATCATTTTGATTAAAAAGTTTGGAATCGATGAAAGGAACATATACGATTTCTTTAATCGTCTTTCCTTCAAAAAAAGCATCCCTTGCTTTAGAAGAAGCATAATAAGGTAAGTCATTGAGCTGTTTTTCTGAAATAAATCCTTTAACTATAGATGGATCAGAATGAATTATATCTGATATACGCTGTGCAACATTCTGAGCTAAATTTTCTCTTAGTTGATCTATTTTTTGAACACTTGAGTTATCAATTCCTAAAATTGTTTGAAAGCGATAATCAACATCATAAAGCTTACCTGTACAACGACTATAGAAACCTCCATATTGAATAGGTCCATTGATATCAAAACAAATAATTTGGTTATCTTCAATATAACGATTATATTTTTCTAAACTATAAAAGGCAACAATATCATCCGTTGCTTGATATTTAAAACATAGTTTAGCATACCCACTAGTTTTGACATTGATTAGATATGGGGTAGTGATACTATCATCATTAAGATATTTTATAAAATCATCTTTGTTCATTTTTTCATCTCCTCGTATAATGTTTGTAGTTCTATTGCGCCATCCTTTCTATTATCGTTCTCGTTGCATGTCAAATAACGATGATTCAGAACCATATGACATCTCAGCACTTGACTTACATGCTTGTCTTACTTCATCAATAAGTGATGGATGTTTAATTTCATGTGTAGATGGCACATCGCTATCATCTGGAATGACATGTAAAGGATGAGAAATGGCACATTCATTGATCTCTTTGAAATTTTGCTCACATTCAAGCGTTAATGGCTGGATTGCGTTGGTTCTTAGATACCCATTTTTAGGTAGTGATGAAAACCAATCATCGATTGCTTTTCGGATCGAACCTGTATAATGTCTTCCTACTTGCTCTTGATAGGAGATATATGGAACACCCCATTGTTTTGTTTCAATATATTGAGCATTAAAAAGCGTTTCTTTACTAATAAGAAGTGCCTTACTATCTTCTATAGCAAGTATTTTAAATTTGATTCCATCGATTTCTATGTTTTTGCCATAGCCTATAATGCCTGTATTATTGACCCACAATGCAGGGCGCACACCATTTTCAATGCGCATACTATTACTATAAAACGCTCCATCTTCTCCAACACTTGCAGCACGCCTTGGGTCACTACCTATAGATCGCAACCACCACCAGTGATTTGTCCCTGTAACTAAGCGGTCATGCCAATCTGGTATATACTTCATGACTTCACTATACGATAAAATAAATGCTTTGCTTTGTGTATCGTTACTCATCACATTACCTTCTGTGCTTGTTCAGGTATATATGCATCTAGAGCATATGTTGCCATATCTAAAGATACTTCTCTAGCTTCTCTTCCTTCTGAATCAAGGGATGGAGTACAATCGATTCCTATATCAGTTTTGATTGTTTTGATCACATCCCTCGTAAGTTCGAACTCATCATTCCAATGATCATCTAAAAAACTACTTTGTGAAAGTACATCTCTTGCACCTTCGAGAAGCATAATCACTTGAAATGACTCAGGATTTTCGAATGGGTTTAAGCTTTCTCCTATATTTGACTTCCAATCATCAAATATCTCTCCAGCATCATCCCAGTATTGACGAATGAACTCTTTTGCTTCATATGAACTGCAAGATACTGATCCATTAGCATTTTCACCTTCGAAGAGTTTTAATGCTAAATCACAACTATAAACTATAGCTCCTTCGTAATCATCTAAAGCATCTGAAATCTTCTCAAGTAGCCAGTTTTTAAACTCTTTACTGAAATCCATTTATACACTCTCCTTTGTTATTTTAATTTCGTATCTGATTAAGATGCTTTAGTATATACTTTGCTGTATCTTGAGTATTCACTTTAGATACTTCATTTGCCTGTTTTTTTTCGTCTTTTATTGAGGCTGTATCTTTTTCATCGAAAAATGTATATGACCCAGGTTCTTCAAGTGATCCTTCTTCTATGAATGCATTAGCTTCTTCAAGGGTTTCAAACTCATCGATATAACAATCATACTCATCATACACTCCACCAACATCGCCATCTTCAAAAGGACGACATATGATACGTCCTATATCATTGATAATAGTTGTAACACGATAGATCATAATCTAACCTCCAAAAAACATTTAATATTCTTTATTTTGTCAATTGCTGATACACTTTTTGAAAGCGTTCGGGTGCATCTTTTTCTGCTTCTTCTGCCATGATTTTACTCACAATGCGAGCATCTTTACACTCAGATTCAAGATCATAACCTTTATCTTTAAAGGATTTACGAGAATAGTGGTTTACACCTTCTTCTTTATCGAGTGTTTCACCTCTGATTTGCCACCCATACCTTTCTCTACCATTCTTCTCCCAAAGCGGACTTGAAGGATGGATAAATAAGAACTCACCATCAGTAGCATCGATGGTTTTAACTCCACGAGCATTCAGTCGTTCTATGAAGTCCTGCTCATCACGAGCTTCTTCACGAACTTCCTTGATAATTGAGGTAAGCTCATCTTTCCACTGTACTCTCTGTGCTCTATGCTGCTCAAGATCGCCATGTTCAACATTAAGGGTGTTGACATTAACATCTATACTGTCATGTGATTTGATGTAGTCATCAGGTAGATCATTATCAACTTCATTGGTTTGAGACGAGTTATTGAATATCTTCTCGGTTACTTCTTTATGAAGTTGCTCTAAAACTCTCTCTGCTCTTTGTGAATCATTTTTAGTAATCATAAGAGTAAGAGCACCATCTTCTGTGACATCCTTATGGCACTTTATATCATATTCTCTTACCATTGAGTAAGCAGCACTCATCTCTGTGTTACTCTCGAATGGTATACCTATAAATTCCTCGTTTCCTTGTATTACAGACTTTGTTTGTGTGTATCCTTTGCGTTGCAGCCATGTCTGAAGTAGAGATTGTGCTGTACTTGTCATCTGGCTTCCGAATTCATCTCCATAATCTGGCATATGAGCACTTCCTTTTTAAATATTTTCTAAGAATATTAAATCAGACCTATGAAATTTGAGTTATAGAAAACATATGGTATATAAATGAAATTATATACAGCGAGTATTACAGACTTTCGATTTAAGTAAGCCTCGAAAATTTATAATAACTTTTGTGAATGCACTGACTTCTTAGGCTGAATAATATCATTTAATTCTTGTGATACCTGCTGAGATTCATGAGATTCAGTTTCAAGTGAAACAGCTTCGTGCTTTTTCTGCTCTTCTATAGTCTCCTCAGTATGCTGAGAGAGAGCCATATTCAACACATTAAACCATGCATCATTTATATAGTCCTCTACATCTAAGAAAGAATCACTAATGATCTGCCTTTGTTTCTCACTTGGCAGGCTTTCAAATTTTTCTTTTAGGTGTCCATAACCACGATTTGCAAGATTATCAAGAACAAGCTGCATATCTTCGAATGAAAGTACAAATTCCATTTTTAAATTATTGAATGAGTCTATAGTTGCAGGTTTTGTGATTGCCTTTTCGTCTATTTCACCCCATTTTTCTTCACTTGCAAGTGCTATAGGCGTAGTAGCATGGGTTCTTAGATATCCATCTTCAGGAAGTGATGTGAACCAATTATTAAGTTCACCTTTAATATCACCGTCTCCTTGCTCTTCATAAGGGATATAGTGCTCATTCCAACTACTTCCTGCA
>WQUF01000098.1 GCA_009785875.1 Oscillospiraceae bacterium
AATTTGGAGTAGAATCTGTAAATGCTATTTTCAGGCTAAAGCTGCTTGTTGCAAATGAAAAAATAAGTTTAGAAAAATTAAAGAAGCAGATAGGAGTTGTGAATGATCTTGTTCCTGAGAAGACCAGAATAACTATTGAAGTTCGAAGGGAACTATTGAGTGCTTTAATTGAATTGCTATTACAATTTAAGAGGTTCGAAGCTGCGAGTCTTGCTGGAAAGATGCAGGGAAAATTTAGCAAGGTATTTAATTTCAAGTGCAACATGAAAGATATGAAGTTTTATCTTGAAAAAGCTATGTTAAATGAAGTTTCATTAAAAAAATTATTAGCCACTTCTATAGCAGAAATGACTAACATAAAATAAAAGATTACTATTCACTATTACCATTATTCACCATTCATTATTCACTGTTACTTGGATTTCTTCAAAAATTTTACTAAAGATGAGGTAGGACTGTTTGCTATGCTTAAAATCACGATTTTTAATGCCTACTCCTACCTACTTGCTAAGTTCCAGTTTTATTTCTTACGATTTAGTCGAAACTTTTTACATAAAAGTTGTAACACATATAGCTGTACTTTCTTTGAGGTGGAGTTAACTTTAAACATAATAAAATTTCACAAACCAATATCCATTTTTATTTGCACCAATTCGCTCAACTGCTCCTGCTTCTTTTAAAATTTTAATATTATTTTTTACATTGCGTTCATTTATTCCAAGCTTACCTGATAAAATTTTTATCGTTATGTATGGATTTGCTGCCATCAAATTTATAATTAAGCGTTGAATGTTGTTAGGTGTAAAACTTAAGGCATCTATTGTGGTGTCTTTTAAGTATTCTATGGTGTCCTCCTTTACTAGATTTTTGGTGTTGTCTTTTTTAGCATCTGCAGCACTATAAAATGTTACGGAAAACTCACGATTATGCTTAAATTCAAAGATTGGATCCGGATTTTTAAATTTCCTGCAAGCTTCAGTTATTTTTTCTATACCCCTCCCCCAGGATTCGATCATACCAGTGCGGAAAAATGTACTCGCTATAAACGGGTTATAAGGCGCAGAACGGTGAGTAGCAAGCAAGTCCTTTACTGATAAGTTTTCTGGTAAATGTCCATCATTGTAAATAATGACTTTATCATCGTAAACCTTTATTTGAATAGGTATGCCTGTGCTATAATCTCGATGAACTATGGCATTTGTTATAGCTTCACGAAATGCTGCATGTGGTACTGGAAATGTTTCTACCCGTTGGATACCTTCATAACTTATGATTCCTTTAAAGTAGTTAAGATAGACAGTCTCCATAACTTTATCCACCATTGAAATTAATGGACCATGAATTTCATGTTGATATAGTAAATCTGCATCGTTAGTGAATTTACCAACTTTAATATATGCACCTGGTACCCATTTTTCAGGACTCTGATGGAATAATAATATAGCTGCACGTTTGATATAGTTGCCTTCAGTAAGTTGTAATGTATCGAGCAATTCTTCGTCAGTGATCTGTAAATTTTGCTCTGTAAGTCTCATGCTCTCTATTGCTTTTCTTCTGAATATTTTAAAAGCATCACCATCTATTTCGCTCACTTTTATGCGTGGAATAGGAACTCCATCCCATGTTTTGCCTTGTTTACGGAGCATAAATTCATCTAAAGCATTTCCTGTTAATTCCTGTGTTGTACTGCCAGAGCGATAATAGTATTTGCCATGGTAACTTATTGGATATGGGTACGGCTTTACTGTTATTGTTATATATTTTCTGCTCATTTCGTCTTTAATGTCAACATCTGCTATAATACCCATTGCATCCCTAAGCTTATTAGGTAAGTCCTCCATAAGTTTCCTTGCACCGTCTATTCCAACTATTACACCATCATCGTTGCGACCAATATCAAGAACACCACCACTTGCATTAGCAAAACCGCAGATTGTTTTCATGTATTCATCCCGCCAAGTTTCCTTCCATTCTACATTTTGGCTTTCCAAGATAGTCTCCTCCTGCATATTTTTAAAGTTTTCAAGTTTTGCTTGCTTTATCCTACCATCTACAGGTTTTTGTGCATCCTTAGGAATTATCCATATATCACCAAGTTTAGCTGCATCTTTGATCTGACCGTTATCGCACAAATTTTGAACACGCCTAATTGTTATTCCCCATAGCTCTGCTGCTTCTTTTGTTGTCATAAAGTCCATTTTATCGACCTCACATGATTCTTTTGCAATCATTATATAACGTTATAACGAATGTTTCAAGTATTTTATAGTGTCTTTTTAGGTGTCTTTTACCTCAATTATCTTGTTTATGGTGTCTTTTTTATCTTTTTCTCTGTTTATAGTGTCTTTATTTCGTTTATTGTTTCTTTTATATTTGAGCAAAAAAATAAATGGACATATAAATGCCCACCTATGCTATAATTCTCATATAATAATTATAAAGACAAATAAATATTTATTAACTTTCCATTTGTTGTGCAATAAGCGATGAAGTAATCTCTGCAATTCTAAACTCAACATCGCCCATTTTATTGCTTTCTTTAGATGTAATAATGACAGCTCCTGTTGTATCCCCTTCAGCAACGATTGGGGCAATTATTTGTTCTGCATATTTTTCTTCAGCTTCTTCCCCTTCATAAATATCGACCATGCTGTTTCTATCATTTATGTTGAATTTTATAAGTCGTCTTTGTTCTATTATTTTTTCCAAATCCTTGCTGATTTTTTTATCTAAATACTCTTTCTTTGACCCTCCACTTACAGATACTATAGTATCTTTATCACAAATGATGACCATCCTATTAATAGATTTATTTATAGCTTCTGTATATCCTCTAGAAAATTCCAATAAGTCGCCAATTGGTGAATACTTCTTTAATATTATCTCTCCATCCTTATCGGTAAATATTTCAAGGGGATCGCTTTCTCTTATTCTCATTGTTTTTCTTATTTCTTTTGGAATGACTACTCTACCAAGTTCATCTATTCTTCTAACTATACCAGTGGCTTTCATTCTTAACCCTCCTACATAAAAAAGTATCGTAATATAACATTACTATTATTATAATAAATAAATACATAATTATACATTAATATAAAAAAATGTATTTTTTAGAATTTATATCATCAATTTCCTTTAAACTCTTCAGAAAGATTAATGAAATATTTTAGTGATGTTTATAAAATATAAAAAAAGCTCTGATCAATTTTCAAAATCAAAGCTTTTAAATAACATTTATTTAGTATTAATTAAATTATTTTGATATTTTGTAGTTACAACAGGTAAATCAGTTTTATAACTCTGGAGGAGTGCAGTCTTTTCATTAGTTTTTCTATCCTGATATATTTTATCCGATATGATTGGTTTCATCTTCTCATAATCGTCTCCATCTAAAGTGATGCTGTTTAATTTGATTATGTGATAACCATATTGTGATTTAACAGGGTCTGATATTTGACCTGGATTGAGTACTTTGGCTCCTGCAACATAGCCAGCGTCTAATGTCCCAAATGTAACATCGCCAACTTTTCCACCATTAGCTTTTGTTCCTGTATCATCTGAATATTCTGTTACCATTGCAGCAAAATCAGCCCCAGCATCGAGCTTTGCTTTAACTTCTTTTGCTCTTGCTAATGCCTCTGCGTCAGTCCTTATAGCTTTAGTAGTATCATTAGGATCATTGATGGCTATTAAAATATGGTCTGTATCTAACTTGTTATAATCACCTTCATAAGTTGCTTTGTTTGTATCAAAATCTGATTTTATTTCGTCATCAGTTGGCTGTGGTACATTTTTAAGGAGTTCATCCCAGATTAAATTTACCCTTTCAGTTTTTGTTTGATAATCTATATAAGTTTTTTCAGTTATACCCATGGATTTAAAGTAATTATCATAGCTTGCTTGATCAAACGTACCAGTGGTATTAGTAGTAGTACTATTTGTAGTATCTGTACTATCTGTAGTATTAGTTGTTGTAAAATTTGCTTTGAAATCGCTCATATTTTTATCAACTGCTGCTTGTAATTTAGTTTGATCTACAGTTATTTTTTGTTTCTCAGCTTCGACGATTACAGCTTCTGCATCTATCATTCCGCTCAATGCTTGACTTTTATATTGAAAATAAGTTTGTATATCTGTATTTGGATCTAAATTAGCTCCCATATACATAGCATAAAGTTGTGCTTCTGCCCATTCGTAGCTACTATCTATCTCACCTCTTGTTATCTTTACCTTTCCTACAGTAGCTACCGTTTGCCTGTCTATTGCCTCTTTAGTTTTAATTATTAAATTGCAAGAAGAAAAGAACAAAGTATATGTAATAGCTAATCCTGTAATCAATATTCTGTGTTTTTTCATATTTAACCTCCTAGACATTTCATGAGTCCTATTCTACCATAAATTCGTATATAATAAAATGATGAATTAATGTAAACTTAAAAGAATTTTTTCTAAGTCAAATAAGAGATTCTCTTCATTATTGATTTTATAAGCAAAAGTAGGCTTTGTTTCCATAGATTTATAATAAATTGTGTTATGACTTCCATTTATTATATGCTGAATCTTCTTAACATCCATCTTAAAATTGTCCTTATAAGCGAATAAAATCTCTCCTGATTTCTGTTTTAATTCTTCTATGCCAATATCCCTTGCTAAACATTTAATATATGCAATATTTATTAAATTATTTACAGAAGTAGGTATATTGCCAAATCTATCCTCTAATTCTTCAACTATTAAATTTTTATCTTGCAGGTTCTCTATAGCTGCAATCTTTTTATAAACTTGAATTTTCTCCACCTCATCACCTATAAACTCGCTTGGTATATAGGCATCTACTTTAATTTCAATGGTAGTTTCAAGAGCTTCTTCTTTTTTTTCACCTTTTAAGATCTTAATAGCATCTTCAAGCATTTTACAATATAGGTCATACCCCACTGCAGCCATATGCCCATGCTGTGCTGAACCCATTATGTTCCCTGCTCCTCTTATTTCTAAATCCTTTAAAGCGATTTTAAATCCAGAACCGAGTTCAGTATAATCTTTTATCGCCTTTAATCTCTTTTCGGCAACTTCAGTGAGTATTTTTTCTTTTCTATATGTGAGATAACAGTATGCGATTTTATTCGTCCTTCCTACCCTTCCACGCAATTGATAAAGCTGAGATAATCCAAGCTTATCTGCATCATTCATGATTATTGTATTCACATTTTGAATATCCATTCCTGTTTCAATTATCGTAGTAGTTAAAAGCACATCATATTCATTTGTCGTAAAATCCAGGATGACTTTTTCAAGCTGCCTTTCATTCATTTGACCATGAGCTACCACGATTCGAAGTTCAGGCACAAGTTTTGATAGATAGTCCCTCATCTCTAAAATGTTTTCCACTCTATTGTGCACAAAATACACCTGACCACCTCTTGAAACTTCCTTAAGCATAGCATCCCTTATCAATTGATCATTATACTCCACAACGTATGTTTGTATCGGATATCTCTCTTCAGGTGGAGTTTCAATTACACTTATATCTCTCACACCTACAAGTGACATGTGGAGTGTTCTGGGTATTGGAGTTGCACTTAGAGTAATTACATCGACATTTTTTTTAAAATGCTTTATCTTTTCCTTGTGAGTTACTCCAAATCTTTGCTCCTCGTCCACAATCAATAGCCCTAAGTTTTTAAACTCTATATCCTTTTGAATTAGCCTATGAGTTCCAACTAAAATATCTAAATTCCCACTTTTTAAGTTTAAAAGGGTCTTCTTTTGTTCAGAATCTGATCTGAATCTCGATATCATATCGATGGTTACTGGAAAATCTGAAAAACGCTTTAGCATATTATTATAATGCTGTTGAGCTAATATTGTAGTTGGTACTAGAATAGCAACTTGCTTTCCATCCATAACTGCCTTAAAAGCTGCTCTAATAACCACTTCAGTTTTACCATAGCCTACATCTCCACATACTAGCCTATCCATTACCTTATCTGTTTCCATATCCCTTTTTATATCTTCTATTGCAAGGAGCTGATCTTGAGTTTCTTCGTATTCAAACTCATCTTCGAATTGCTTTTGCCAAACAGTATCCTTTGAAAACTTAAAACCTTTTATGGTACTCCTTTCAGCATATAGTTTGATTAAGTCCTGAGCCATATCTTCAACTTGTTTTTTGACTTTTTTCTTTGCCTTTATCCACTCTCCGCTTCCAAGTTTATTTATTCTTGGAGCTATTCCTTCAGATCCTATATACTTTTGAACCATATCTAATTGTTCAACTGGTACATATAATTTATCTCCTTTTTCATATTCTATCAATATGAAATCTTTCGTTACTCTATCAACCGTAAGCTGTATGATACCCTTATACACACCTATCCCATGGTTTGCATGAACTATATAATCACCTGACTTAAGTTCTGTAAAGCTCTTTATTTTGCTAACACCTTTACCTTGCGGCTTAGGTTTAGTTAGCTTTCTCTTTGCTTCTCCAAATACCTCCTTATCAGAAACAAGGCACACATTTAAATCTGGGAACTCGTAACCTCGGAGTTGGCTTCCAAATGTTATAACTAGATCTTTTTCGTTTAAATCCTCAAGGGTATCGCTATATCTTGACTTTAAATCATATTCCTTTAGAGTATTTACTAATCTCTCTCCTCTTGCTCTTGTACCAGAGAGTATAACCACTGAAAGCCCTCTTAGCATCTTATCTTTTATATCGTCAATTAATAGTTCAAGCTGTCCATGGTATTCATGTAGAGTTATTTCATTAAAATTCACAATGTATTTTGGTGAAATAAATTTGTAGCTCTTTGTAAATGCATCTATTGTAAATATATTTTCACATTTAATCCTTGAAAATAAATCTTCTTTACTATTTAGCAGATTCCCTTGATTTGGTAAAACCTCACCTCTTTGAAGGAGCATTTTATAAGTTTCCTCAAACTCTATGTAAACACTATCCAATTTCCCTTTGCATTTTTCAGGATCGTCTAAAAATACAAATGATCCCTCTACATAGTCTAAAAAGCTATTTGACTCTTCATAAAAATAGTTCATATAAGAATCTATATTTTCAAAGTAATAATTTTCTCTCAAATTATCTAAATTATGGGTTACATTTGAAGTTATTTTTTCTTTTATATCTTCACTGACATTGGAGGAAATAAAATCATTAAAATCTCTTTTTATATTTTCATATCCAAATTCCATTATTTCATCCGTTATGATCAATTCTTTTGCAGGGAATATATTTGCAGTGGCGATCTTATCAATGCTGCGTTGAGTTTCAACATTAAAAGTCCTTATAGAATCGACTTCATCATCAAATAGCTCAATTCTATATGGGAGAGGCTCAGTTGGACAAAATATATCTATTATTCCTCCTCTTACGGAAAAAAAACCTTTGCTTTCGCTTATTTCACTTCTTTTATAACCACATTCTATTAGCTTTTTAGTGATAGTCTTAATGTCCAATTTTTGTGAAACTTCAACTCTAAACTTATAATCACCATATAGTTTATGGGGAATAAGCCTTGTTGCTAAGGATTCGATGCAAGTCACTATGATCTTTTTATGGTTTGAAAGAAGTTCTCCAAATACTTTTAACCTTTCCCATCTCACATCACCTGATATACTATCGATATTGTAAAAGACGACCTCTTTTACAGGGAGATAATAAACAGATGGAGTGAAAAAGCTTAAATCTTCATATAGGTTTCTAGCTTCCAAATCGCTTTGAGTGAGGATTAGAATGTTCTCCTCATTGTTTTTAAAAATTGAATATATAAAATAAGCTTTTGAAGATTCAGATATTCCAAAAATTCCGATTGGGAATCTTCCTTTATTTATGCTATTTTTTATTTCTCGATATTCAGTACTGTTTTCTATAGGTTTCATTAAACCATCGAGTCTCATTATACCACCAGCCCTAATCTAATTTATGCCATTAAACCTATTCATAGCATGGTCAATTCCTTCATTTATGAAACAATCAATTGCTTCACAAGATAATTCAATGGATTTCTTCATCATAGTCATTTCCTCTTCATTAAATTTTCCTAAAACATGAGAGATTAAATCACGAGTTCCCGTTCCCACACCTAATTTAAGCCTGGAAAACTCAAATGTAGCTAAATTTAATATTATGTTTTTTAATCCATTATGACCTCCAGCACTGCCTTTCCTTTTAATCCTCAAAGTTCCCAATGGTAAATTCACATCATCGCATATTATTAAGATTTTATCCAATTCTATATTATAATAATCCACAAACTTCACAATTGACTCTCCTGATAAATTCATAAAAGTTAAAGGTTTTAAGATGATCACTTTTTCATCACCTATTCTACATTCTCCATAAGAACCATTAAATTTTTTATTTTTCATGGAAATACCTTTTACACCTGCATAATGATCTATAACCATAAACCCTGCGTTATGCCTGGTGTTTTCATACTCTTTTCCAATATTTCCAAGACCGGTTATTAAATACATAATACGCTCCTTAAACAAAACATTATAAACTATTAATTTGCCTTCTGAATTGTAAATGTAAATTCCACCCCTGTAGTGCCTACATTTTCAACCCAAATATCTTCTTTTAGCCTTCCGATTATAGCTCTAACAATAGATAAGCCAAGTCCTGTGCTTTCTTTTGAAGTCCTGGATTTATCTATTCTATAGAATCTCTCCCAAAGCCTGTTAAGGGATTCTTCAGGGATTTGGTTGCCTTCGTTATATATGGATACATATACTTTATTGCCCTTGGATATGACTAAAATAGATAACCTACCTTCTTTTTTGGAATACTTAACTGCATTATCTATTAAATTTGTTAAAACCTGGATTATCTTATCTTTGCACGTCAGGACCATCAGTTTGCTCTCTTCAAATTCAAGATCCAAGAGCAAGTTTTTTTGTTTCATTTTAGGTATAAACTTTTCAACAGAGAATTTTATTAAATCAACAATATCTATTTTTTCAATATCTATATTTAATGACTGATTATCTATTGATGACAAATCCAATAGATCGTTGATGAGCCTTATAAGCCTTTTTATTTCATTGCTTGCAATGCTTAAATAATGTTTAGTCTTCGATTCAGGAATCACTCCATCTAACATCCCGGATATAAAGCCATTTATAGAGGTAATAGGGGATCTTAATTCATGAGAAACATTTGAAATAAATTCCTGCCTGTTCCTTTCAGAATTTTCAATGGAGTCAGCCATTTTATTCAGTGAATTGGCAAGGGTTCCAAATTCATCATTGCTTTTAAAATCAACCCTTTTATTCACTTCGCCTGTAGAGATCTTATAAAGCACATCGTTGAATTTTTTAAGTGGATTGACAATTGCTTTTTTAGAGAAGAAGAGCAAAAAAAGCGAAGATAAAATAAGCATAATAACACCAAATATTAAAATAAAGATATTTGCATTCCAAATCAGACTATCAATATCTGAAAGCTCAGTATTGATGTTTACAATCAATTGAAGTTTGTTATTTGCAAAAATTGGTACAAATATTGAATAGACAGAAGCTTTACTTCCATCAAAAAATTTCCCTTTTAATTCAACTATATTATTATATTCCAATTCTTTGAAATATTCTTCTTTTAAATGTAAATTAGGCTCGATACTCTTTGGATATGATGAATATTTCATCATATCCAAATTTGTAGAACCTTTGTCATCAAATAGTATTATATCTAAATCTAATTTATCTGATATGTCTTCTAACTTTAATTTATTTTTGTTTAGAGAATATATCTTGTATATCAGCTGGGAATAAACCTTATCATCATCCTTTATTTTATTATAGATATATGATTTATACAACATCGATATAGATATGGATATTATTACGTGTATTAAAATAATCAAAGACATGTTTATTACTAATAATTTAGTAATAACTGTTCTCCTCATCACTTCACCTCAAATTTATAACCCACTCCCCACACTGTTTCAAGCTGCCATTCGTTATCACCTTGAAATTTCTCTCTTAATCTTTTAACATGAACATCAACTGTCCTTGAGTCGCCTGGATAATCATAGCCCCAAACTTCAGATAAAAGATCATCTCTAGTATAGACTTTATTTTTATTGCTAGCTAAATAATATAAAAGTTCAAACTCTTTAGGTGGCAATTTGTATATTTTATCATTATATGTCACAATATAAGAGCTATAATCGATAGTCAAATTGCTAAACTTGAGGATCTCTTTGTCAGAATTATCTGAAACATATCTCCTTAAAACAGCTTTGATCCTAGCTAAAAGTTCCTTAGGCTCAAAAGGCTTAACCAAGTAGTCATCTGCACCTATCTCAAGTGCCAATACCTTGTCAAAAGTGTTTCCCTTTGCAGTGAGCATTATAACAGGAATTTGGCTATTCTTCCTTATCCACTTAAGTAAATCGATTCCATCAATAATGGGCAGCATAATATCTAGTAATACTAAATCCGGATTATATATATGAAATTGATCTTGTGCAACCTTTCCATTGTTGCACAATTCTGTTTTATATCCACTACTTTCTAGATACACTTTTATTACTTCTGCAATACTTTCATCGTCATCTACAATTAAAATTTTTATTTCCTTGTTTGACATCATACATACACCACCAATACTAATTTTATCTGCTCGTTTTATATATTTTATCTCTTAAGTAATTAAAGTATAATTATTTCTTTTTCTTTTTTATAACCCAGCCTTCTTTGTTAACTTGTCTCGCTCTAGAATATCATTAGGATACGCATAATCCATGAACATTATACAATCGTATTTCTTTGCATCCTCTAAGAGATAATTAAAAAGATCAGCCTTTTGTACATCTTCTTTTTCATTCAAATACCTCACATAAATATTTTTCAAATTTCATATCTATAAAGTTTTGAGAGCAAATCTTTATAAACCTTTGATAAATCAATTCTATTATATTTTTATGTTCAAAGCAAATATTTTGATACATATTCTATAATTTTTATGAAAACTCACTCAAAATAAAAAGGAGTATAGCTACTCCTTCTCTTCCTTATCAATTTGCTTTGTATCCATAAGAGCCTTCTGTTTAATATAAGCATCTATTATAGCTTTTTGTAATTCTTCTCTTGTTTCCGTATTTACTGGATGTGCAATATCTTTAAATTCTCCATCTGGCGTTTTTCTACTTGGCATAGCAATAAATAAGCCATTTTGACCTTCAATAATTTTAATGTCATGAACTACAAATTTACCATCAAATGCAACTGAAACAACAGCTTTCATCTTTCCATTATTAGAAATTCTTCTAACTTTAATATCGGATATTTGCATAAAATCTTCTCCCCTATCATTTATATACTTGACTTTTTATTGCTATTTATTAAGATAATCAGTTCTTTATATAAAATAATTCATAAGTAAAAACATATCTTCTGTTATCTGCTTTAAGCTAAATTCCTCCCTTGAACAAAATAGAATGCGAATGCATATAATACTATTATTGATGTATTGCTTTCTTATTTTACTTCAAGAATTTAAATGTATTGTTAATATTCTCATAAAGTGACCATTTTTTTTCATATAAGGATAAAATTAATTTTAAGTAAATTAAGCTACTAAATATATGTTGCCATACATATATTATAGTTTATGTGAATATATTCAAATAATACACTATTGAAGAAAAACTTTCTATAGTTATATTATAAAAAACGGTGGCTATAAAAAAATTTAATAGAAATTTAATGGAAATTTAATATTTTTTGATTTTTTGTGTATAATAATAATAATATATAAAGTTTGAGCTAATATTTATTTTTTGAGGTGAATGTATGAGAGAGTATAAAAGCATTTATTTCATTGGGATCGGTGGAAGCAGCATGAGCGGACTTGCAGAGATTATGCTTGAAAAAGGTGTATCTATTATAGGTTCAGATAGAACAAGCAATGCTCTCATCGAAAAATTAATGAAAAATGGTGCAAAAATCCATATTGGACATTCTTCTTCTAATATGGAAGATGTTGATTTAGTGGTTTATTCAGCTGCTATTTCATCTGATAATGAAGAATTATTAAAAGCTAAAGAACTAGGAATCAAGACTTTAGAGAGATCTGAATTTTTAGGGATGATAATGGAAGATTATAAATACAACATTTGCATCTCTGGGACCCATGGTAAAACCACCACTACTTCCATGATATCCTCGATCTTTTTAATGGATAAAAAAGATCCTACTATAACAATTGGTGGAGAACTGGATTTAATCGATGGGAATGTAAGAATCGGAAAAAATGATTATTTTATTGTAGAGTCATGTGAATATAGAGATTCATTTTTAAAATTTCATCCGTTCCTAGCTGTCGTTACAAATATAGAGCCTGATCATCTTGATTACTTTAAAGATTTAAATCAAATTTTAAAGAGTTTTAATGAATTTGTTTCTATGATCCCTAAAGATGGCTGCCTTGTAATAAATGCAGAGCATCCTAATACAAAAGATATCATAGATGATTTTTCTGGAAATATGATAACATTTGGGTTAAAATATGGTGATGTTTATGCAGAAAACATAAAGTTTACTGAATCAGGATACCCTAATTTTGATGTGATCTATAAAGATGAACTGTATATAAATGTCTCTTTAAGCGTTCCTGGGATGCACAATATTTTAAATGCTCTAGCCGCTATAGCAACTTCTATTTTCTTTGATATCGATAAATTGAGCATAATTCAAGGGCTTAAGCAATTTAAAACTCCTCACAGAAGGTTTTATTGCATCGGAGAGATAAACGATGTAAAAGTAATAGATGAATACTCCCATCATCCAACTGAGATAAGAGCAGCTGTATCATCTTTAAAAAATATGCATATAAATAATATATACATGGTATTTCAGCCCCATACCTATTCCAGGACAAAATCTTTATACGATGAATTTTGTAAATGCTTTAATGGATTAGATAACCTGCATCTAATAATCACAGATATATATGCAGCAAGGGAAAAAGATCCTGGAGATATTAATTCTAAAATGCTCGCAGATTCTATAAAAGATGAAGGTATAGACGTGACCTATATGAAGGATTTTGAAGAAATAGCCAAATATATTAAAAGCAAGGTTTCTAAAGATGATGTGGTTATAACCGTTGGTGCAGGCGATGTGAATAAAATTGGGAAAGCATTTTTAAATTATTTATGAGGTGTGTTATGGAAGAAAATATTATGGGAAAAAATATTCATGATAGAATCCAGAAGTTAATAGATAAAGGTGTAATAATAATTGATCCAAGACAAACATTTATTGCAGAAGAAGTAAATCTTGATAGGGTTTTTAAGGGTAGCACTCTCTTTCCAGGCACACGTTTAACCGGAAAGAGAACTCTTATTGGATCATGCGCAAAAATAGGCACTGAAGGTCCTGCTACAATTGATGATTCAATAATAGCTTCTCATGCGGAAGTTGCAAGTGGTTTTCTCTCAGAGTCTACTTTATT
Organism: Oscillospiraceae bacterium; assembly: GCA_009785875.1. Classification (GTDB taxonomy): domain Bacteria; phylum Bacillota; class Clostridia; order Clostridiales; family Clostridiaceae; genus WQUF01. The sequence goes on from WQUF01000098.1 coordinate 13,484, forward strand.
ATCTCACTCTCATGCAGGAGCAAACTCGCATTTCAGATCTGGAACGCTTTTAGAAGAAGAAGCGTTCACAGCTCATTCAGTTGGGCTTAAACAATCAATACTCATGTATAGCGTTACGTTGGGATCACTCATTAATCTTTGTGATGTATTAGTTTCAGGTGGACGTTCACGCTCTGATCATACAGAGATTGGAAGTGGCTTTATCCATTTCAATTTCACCCCTTGGGGGAAAAATGGTGACAAGGCTACTCCATCGTTGATTGGAAATGTTACAGAAGGCTTATTCCTCGATCAGGAAAGAATCTTCCTAGGAGGATTATCAGGAATAGTAGGTCCACGTTCAATAGGATTTGGTGCAATGACCGTTGCAGGTCAAGTTATAAGAGAGCCTGTTGCTGGTTCAACAATGCATTCTGAAGTTGGTAGCAGACTTGATAAAAGTTGGTCTGCTTCTAAAGTTAAATTCTCGGATAAACGCTTAAAGAGTATACATGATCAGAATATCGAGTTTATCTCTCAATTGTATGCACTTAAAGAATGGTATACACATGTTAGGATGAAGCGAAGCCATCTCCAAAGAGACTCTGAACTCCCACTCGTTTTAACTGGTGCAATTGAAACAATTCAAACGTGTATACATGAACGAGTAATTAGATATAACAGTTTTGCAAAAGAATGGTCTCTGCCTTTGATCGATGAAATATGTTTAAGTAAAGATTCAATAGATACAGAGTTCTCTCTGGATTGGAAGCTGGATTTGAATTATACCAAATGGATCAAAGAGCTTACAGAGGATGAAAAACAAAAGCTCCATCATTGGCTTAACAATTGTGTAAAAGAATTGAAAAATACTCTGCTTGTAGTATGATCATATTATAGACTTTTTGAATATAATACTATTGACAAATAGGCAAACTTACCTTATCGTAATAGATGGAATTATTTTTAAAGAGGTGTGGACAGTGATACTAAAATTTAATTGCTTATTGAAAATAAAATTAATATATTAAATCTCTGCATCTCTTAGGTTATAATTTTTTGACCATTTAAATGAAAATTCTAAAACCATAGGGCTTGTATTCCTATGGTTTTTTATGCGTGAGGTGAATTATGAATAGAATATTCAATATATTTAAAAAACATAAGATGGTGATCTTTATAGCATCGTTGTCGAGCATTCTTTTAATAGGACTTGATATGTTTAACCCCATCATCAGCGGAACTTTTGCAGATAGAGTGATAGTCCACAAGGATTTAAGCATTGTCTTTAAGTTATTATTGTTTTTCTTTTTGATCACATTATTTAGAGGCATATTTGCATTTATTCGGGATTATCTCTTAGACTATTTAGGCTCACAAACAGTTAAAAGATTGAAATACGAATTATACAGCCATATTCAAACCTTATCTTTTAATTATTTTGATAATATGAACACTGGAGAGTTGATGTCCAGAATCAGCGAAGATGTTTCATTGATATGGGAAACCATTGGATATGGTATTAGAATTGCAGTTGAAAATATAATATATTTAATCACAGCTTCCATTATTTTATTTTCTATTAACTGGAAACTTACACTTATGTGCTTATCTATGATGCCATTTTTAGCTTTTATTGTCTATAGATTGCAAAAGTTCACAGTTAAAAACTTTGAAAAATTGAGCGATCAAGCAACTGTACTAAACACAGCGGCTCAGGAAAATTTAGCTGGAGTTAGATTAGTAAAGGCTTTTACAAGGGAAAAATATGAGATATTAAAATTTTTAAAATTAAATAAAGAAAGATATGAATTATCATTAAATCAAGGAAAAATAAATTCAAGATACCTTCCTCTTTTAGAGGCATTATCGAATATTTCCATGGTTGTGATGATAGTTGGAGGCGGATATTTTATCATAAAAGAAAATATGACATTTGGAGCTTTAGTCACATATAGTGGATATATAGGGATGATGATTTGGCCAATAAACAGCTTCGGTTGGCTCAGCAATATGATATCCCAGTGCATGGCATCCATAAAAAAGATCAACGATATTTTCTTAGTTAAGCCAGATATCAAAGATCCTGAAGCTACAGTACCATTAAACGATTTTAAGGGAAATATAGAATTTAAAAATGTTTTTTATACTAGCAATAATATGAACATTTTAAAAGATATCAACATAGAATTAAAACAAGGGAAAACTTTAGCCATAATGGGAGCAACAGGCTCAGGCAAAACATCACTAATAAACCTGATATCCAGATTTTACGATATCTCTTCTGGAGAAATTTTGCTAGACGGGATC
>WQUF01000099.1 GCA_009785875.1 Oscillospiraceae bacterium
CTTTCATCAACATCATCCTGATTTATTTTGTCTATTACTTCCTCTTTCTTCATAAAGATTTCCTCCAAATTATGTAATATTTTAATAAATATTCAGATAACTTTTTTCTTTATAGTTTATATCTGAATCTTATTTATATCAATATTATTTCCATTTTTTTGTAGTTTAATCTTAAATGAATAATTTTATTAAAGTGAAACTCTCTCTTTTCTATGCCTTTCAAGTGCTGTGGAAATCTTATAAAATGGTTTGACTAGATCATTTAAAGAAGTATCATTATTTATAGTATCTATTAAGTAAGAAATAAACTTCGACATATTTACATCGCAATACCAAGGTGCTTCTAAAAGCTCTTTAGTACGATATGTTAAATTAGTAGAAAATACCTTGTTGATGATTCCATTTCTATAAGCATCATTAAAAGCATCAATTCCATTTGTGAAGAGAGAGAATGTTACAGCTACAAAAACCCTCTTTGCACCCCGCTCTTTTAAACTAGTTGCAACATCGAGCATGGATTCACCTGTTGCAATTACATCTTCCACGATTAAAACATCTTTACCTAAAACACTATCGCCTAAAAATTCGTGAGCTACGATGGGGTTTCTTCCATTTATGACTATTGTGTAATCTCTTCTTTTATAAAAAGTTGCAAGATCAACCCCTAGTACTGAAGCATAGTATAAACTTCTTTTCATTCCACCTTCGTCAGGGCTTATGACCATTAAGTGTTCTTTATCAAAATCGATATCTTTAACTTCATTTATCATAGCTTTAATCATTTGATATGCAGGATGGAAGTTTTCAAATCCAGTTAATGGAATTGCATTCTGAACCCTTGGATCATGCGCATCAAAGGTTAATATGTTTTTTACTCCTAATGCTTCAAGCTCTTGAAGGGCATGAGCACAGTCTAGGGATTCTCTTGAATTTCTCCAATGTTGTCTTGCTTCATAGAGCATGGGCATGATTAAATTTATCCTCCGTGCTTTACCGCTTAATGAAGATATAACACGCTTAAGATCTTGGTAATGATCATCTGGACTCATTGGGACATCCATATTGAACATTTTAAATGTACAACTATAATTGCCAATATCGACGAGAATAAATATGTCTTTACCTCTAGCAGAAGAATTAAGGACAGCTTTTCCTTCTCCATTTGAGAATCTTAAGCAATTATGCTCTATGATATATGTGTCTTTATATACTTCAGGAAACGCTAAAAGGTCAGGATTGTCATCAATATTTTCTATTCTTCTGTTTTTAAGCTCGTCATCAATCTGTTTGCCAAGTTCTGTAGCACCTTGAAGGCAGATGAGACCTATAGGGCCAACAGGTACATTGCTAAATTCGACAATAGGTTTAGTTTCAAATGTCATTCTCAATTACCTCCAAATTTTAAATTTGTACCCCTTTAGTTTATTATAAATTAATCTAAAATAAAATACATCATAAAAATTTATTTGTTAATAATAATTTTTGTAGCAATCCTTTCTTTAACAAAGTATAATGAATACAAGCTTTGTATTAGCTTGGAACTTGTGAGGTGATTTTTTGGATAATAAAGAAAACAATGATGAAAATAAGATCGATCTATCTTTAGAAAAAGGAGATCTTGATGAAAAAATTGAGGAGTTAAGCGATGAAAAGGATAAAATCCAGATTACTGAAAATAAGGTAGAATTAGTAGATGATAAAAAGAAAAAGGATAAACCTAAAGCGACTTTTAGATTTTTAATATTATTTTTTATTTTTTTAGGGTTATTCACTGTTTTATTGTTTGCTATTGGTCAAGAACCTACTTGGACTATCCAATATTTATACTATAAATATTATTGGTATTACAATGTAATTATTTCTTTAATTATACTCATATTTTTATTGATAGGAATTAGAAAGCTTGGAATTTTAAAAAATATGATTTTGTTTCCTCTTTTTTTAATAACATTTTTAGTTTTTTCTGTTCCTCTTATTTATTTTATGACGGATTGGAGTTTTTTGATAACAAATCCTATAAATTATTTAAAGCAATATAGGTTTGATTTTGCATTTTTAAATTTTTTCCCTGTTGTTTTATGCCTTATAGTAGTTTTTATCGGCGCAATTGTATTTCAAACGATAAGATGGATCAACAAAAAAGCAATTATCAAGCTCATTGCCTTGTATTTACCCATAATATTGATAATAGGTGCATCTATATACTTTTTGAAGATAAACCCGTTTTGGAAAGATAATGGAAACGTAATTCAAACAGGAGCAGCCGGTTTAAAAGATGATCTGGATTATATTTTATTAAATGAAAAAAAATACAATTTAGATTTTAGAGCACAGGAGGATCAAGCTTCTTTAGAAAAAAAAATAAATGATCTAAAGGGGAAGGTATCGGAAGAGCCATTTGAAAATCTATTAGTAGATTTAAAGAGATTGAATGCTACTTATATAGACCAAAACAACGATATTAGCTATGCAGGAAAAGGGTTTCCTTTCATCCTATATGCATTTAGCGATGGTTATTATGTCATACAAAACAGCAAACCATATGATAATACATATGGTAGGAGATTAGTGGCTGTGAATGGTGTAAAGGTAGAAGATCTTGAAAAGCAATTTTTAGGGATTACATCATTTGGATCCCAGTCTAGATTAAAGAGCATATATGCAACTTATTTAACAGATTATACTATTTTAAAGGGTTTGAATATAATAAATAGTGAGGAGTGCAATTTTACATTTAATAATGGATCCAGTGATTTTAATGTGACGGCTTCAGCATTGGATCAAAGAGAGCTATCTAAACAAATGCAGAATAATAATTATGAGATAGAAAAAACTTTTGTATACATGCAAAATAAAGTTCTTCTTGCAAAAGATAATAATGTATTGCGCTATGTCTACCAAAATTATGATTCCAGTGCTAATTTCGATAATGTTAAGATATTAGATTATTTAAACACTAAAACTGTAAGAACTTTTTTTATAGATTTGAGGAATAGCAGCGATGGAAATACAAGGTATTTTACAAAACTAGCTAATGCAATTAAATATAGGAAAATAAAACCAAGCAATGTAGTCTGTGCAACAAATAGGGATACTATTTTAAGCGGTGTTGTTGCAGCCCAAAATATAAAAGAAATTTTAGAGGGAACATCTATTGGCGAGGATACTGGTGGAAGCATTTCAAATTGCACTAATAATGAGGCTTTTATAACTCCTAATAATAATATTAATTTTAACATAATAGTTAAAGATAATAAAGTAAAAGGTAAAAGCCCAATACTTGTTGATAAGATCATAAATATAGAATCAAAAGATTATTTTAATAGGATAGATCCAGTTTATGAGTATGTAAAAACATTATAATTTTTAAATATGTGTTAAAAAGCTTGAGGTAAATTACCATTAATTTCAAGCTTTTTTCTATATGATGAAATACATGGGCTTTAATATGTAATTATGAAATAAATATTAAAAATGTATTTATTATACATAGTATAAATGATATAATAAGAAGAAAATATTAGTTAACATATAAATAAAGTTTATTTTAAATGTTAGGGGAGTTTTGAGGATGGTTACTAGAAAAGAAATTTATATGAGACCTAGAAAAGATAGGAGACTTTTTATTAGAACTGCTTATCATTACATTTTGCTCTTTGGTTTGCTTGGTATTGTTACATATGTTGGATACGAATTCCTAGCAAGGTCTGGCTCAAGTTTCTATAATTTATATAGCAATAATAGTTTTTTTTATTCCTATAATATTGCTTTATTTATGATATTGAATTTGATATTTTTATTTAGTGTTGTTAAAAGAGGAGTTGCAAAAACTTTTGCTTTAGTTGGGATTTCTGCATTATCATTTATAGCATTTAATTTAGTCTCTCCACTCATCGCTGGCTTAATATTTAAAAATTTACAACCAAGCATTTTAAACTTCATACTAAATTTTAAAAGCTCAGATCTTACAGCTTTTAATCCAAAATTATTTAATTACATACCCGTTTTCTTATCTCTTGTTATGTGGGCACTGTTGACATTATTGTTGCAACCATTTTATAAATTAAATTCTTTGAAAAGAGATAGAAAAGCAAACCTTGTAGCAATGAAAAATGAACAGTGAATAATGGTAATAGTGAATAGTATAAAATAAAGCTAAAATGCTTTGCATTTTAGCTTTATTTTATATTATTGAAAGCAGATCTTCTATGCTTTTTAACGAATAATCTGATTTTTCATATCCATAAGCATCGCTTATAGAAACAGCTATCATTCCGCCTAATCTAGCTGCATCTATTCCAGCTTTAGCATCTTCAATTACCATACATTCTTTTGGAATGAGATTCAATCTTTCGCATGCGATTAAAAACACTTCAGGATCAGGTTTGCTCTTTTTTATGTCATTTCCATCAGCAACAGCATCAAAATAATCAGATAGACCTATCATTTTTAAGATAATAGGTGTGTTTTTACTGGAAGAACCTATTGCAATTTTTATGTTTTTCTTTTTTAAAGCTTCCAATGTGCTCATAACATTAGGGAGTATATCTTTAGAAGCAAGATTTGATAGGAAATCAACATAGTAATTATTTTTTCTCTGTGCAAGCTCTTTTTTTTCTTCTTCTGAGTAAGTTCTATTCGCATTTTCTAAAATTATTTCGAGGCTTTCCATGCGGCTTACGCCTCTTAATCTGTTATTGATATTTTCATCAAAGTATATTCCTTCTTCATCTGCCAGCCTTTTCCATGCTAAATAGTGAAAATGATCTGTGCTTACAATAACTCCATCTAAGTCAAAAATAATCCCTTTAATATTCATATAACACCTCTATTTTCTATTCCTATTCCGAAAATTTAATTGTAAGCGTTGGCGAGAGGCTTTGTAATTTATTTTGGATTCTCACCTTTTCGTCTCCTGTAGCTGGAGTCGGTTGATAGTTATTTTGTGGAGGAATAGACGTTATTAAGCATGGGATTACTTGATAATCAGTATTTACTATCTTTCCAGACGAATCCACCGTGAATGAATGCTGGTAAATCATTGCATCGATATCTCTAGGATACCAATTTCCGCCAAAACTGAAGTTACCTAATGCGTATACAATGTTGGTGCCTTTATACGCTTCTATTGTCTGTATACAATGTACGTGGCAACCTACTACAAGATCCGCACCCCAATCCACAGCATTATGACCAAGTGTTAGCTGGGTTTCGTTTGGTTCGAAGGTATATTCTATGCCCCAGTGGAAGAACACTACTACGATTTGCGCACCTGCTTCACGGGCAGCTGTGATATTTGTGCGTATCTGTTCTGGGTCTTCCAATGTGCCTTCAAGCGCATAGACTCCAACAAGTCCAACCTTAATGCCCTTTACATCGACGACTTCGACCAAGTCATTTCCAAACACTGTAATACCATTAGAACGCAAAGTATCGACTGTTTCTTCATAGCTTTTTGGTCCATAATCATAGGTGTGGTTATTTGCGATAGTTACTGCATCTACACCTCCAAGCTTCAGTACATTTACATACTCGAGAGGTGCACGAAAGGCGAATTGTTTGTCTGCTCTTGTGTCTTGAGTGGTAAGTGTGCCCTCCATATCTACGACTGTGAGGTCGCTTGCATCAAAGATCGACTTTACGTTCTGGAAGAAAAAACCTGGACCGTTCTTATCATAATAATTATTAAAACTTACATCATATGGCATAGCATCATCTCTACCTAAGGTACAATCACCTGCGAAGGACAATGTGATAGTTGTGTTTTGAATTGGAATAGTGGTGTTAGGTTTAGAAGTCGTTGTTTCCTGCGGTTTTTCAGTGGTGGTTTGAGGTTTTTCAGTAGTGGTCTGTTGTTCTTCAGTGGTGGTTTGTGACGATGGTGGTGTCGACTGTCCATAGGTTTGCTCTGTACAACTGGTTGCAATAGTTGCAGTAAGAATAGTTCCAATAATAAAGGATAGTATCTTTCTTATTTTCATAAAAAATCCCCTCGTTTAACGACTAAAAATTCGTTTTTAAATATTATAACATATTAATCTCTATACATAGGATGATCTTTAATAAATTCTACTAAATCCCATAAGTTCCCATACAGATCTTTAAAAACAGCTACTTTTCCATATGATTCTTCTTTAGGTGATCTAACAAATTCTACCCCTTTTAAAACCATAGAATTATAATCTCGAAAAAAATTATCTGTACTTAAAAAAAGGAATACTCTTCCTCCTGTTTGAGATCCTATGTATTTTTCTTGTTCAGGGTTTGAAGCTCTTGCTAAAAGAATAGTGCTTTCTTTTGAATTTGGAGGTGCGACAACGACCCAACGCTTATCTTGTTCTTTTTGATATATGTCTTGTATAAGTATAAAATTTAGCTTATTCACAAAGAAATCTATTGCTTCATCATATTCTTTTACTATTAAAGCTACATGAACTATTGATTGTTTCATATGATCATTCCTTATCACTATTTAGTTATAGTTTTACGTTAGTGCCTTTTTGCTTTTATCCTACAACAAGTCTTTATATTGTCGCCTTGCATATAATATTCTTCGTATTTCAATATTTTTTTTGTTAATAACATAGAAAACAATATAGTTATTAACGATCATTGTCCTGTATCCCCGTAACCTGAGTCTAGTATCTTTTGCTAGAGGACAACGCTCAGGCATAGTAGTTAGTATCTTTATTTTTTCTATAATCAAATCATAATATTGTATGGCAGCATCAGAAGAGAGCGTATTAAGGTAATCTACAATGTCTCTCAAGTCACTTTGCGCAGATGGGAATATTAACACATTATATTGTTCCATGGACATCATCTCTTAACTTTTTAGCAAACTCAAAAAAGTCTATTCCTCCAGCACCCGAAGCCAGTTCAATTTCAGCATCTGCAAGTTTGGAGTATAATTCAAGCTGCGCTTGCTCATGTTCATACATCTCAATGCTTAATACAACCATATCACCTA
>WQUF01000100.1 GCA_009785875.1 Oscillospiraceae bacterium
GGTGTCTCGAACATTTATTCGACAGAAAAGAGAATTGTCTTGAAATTAAAGATATACCTTTTGGGATTAATCAATACATTGTTCATTATTAACCACTATTCACTTTTTCATTATTCACTGTTATTTGTCTAACAATTTTTGAATTAAGCTCTGTTTTGCATATATAGCTCCAGTAGGGCAAAGTTCTTGACAGCAAAAGCAAGTGATACACTTATTCATATTCCAGCTAGGTGTCAATTTGCCATTTTTAGATACAAATTTGATGACCTCATCTTTTTTAGGACATACCTCATTGCATCTTTTGCATCCTATGCATTTTTCTGGGTTAAGCTTCGGCTTTGGTATAAAAATTTTTTTTATGGTATCATTATGAGTTGCTATGTAAAACAAAGAGCTATGTTGTTTTTTCATGATCAATTTAAAATCATGAACTATAAGATCCTCTAATTTATCTCCAAGGATTTCAATTTTGCTTAGATTAGTTTCTCCAATTCCATACTTTGCTGCTTCCCTTAAAACAGGTGTATCGGTTGGATTATCATACCCAATGAGTTTTGTAGCAACGGAATCAACAGCCACGATGTCATCACCCATTAAAATACAATTTAAATTATAAGGATCTCCATTTTTAGGACCGTTTCCTTCCATTGCGATTATTCCATCTAATATGGAAAAGTCTGTTTTTAAAAGACCATTTAAATCGAGGAGCATTTTAGAGAAATTTTCAACATTTTGCATTCTCGCATGAAATTGCGTTTTTTTAACTCCTGGTATACACCCAAATTGATTCTTAATTGAACCTGTAAAGAGCATCATTGAATGAGTTTTAATCCTTGGAAGCGTGATTAAAACATCGCATTCATAAGCCGCTTTAGCGATATCAAAGCTTTTGCAGAGGATTCCATCTTTATATGAAATGGTCAAACATTCCTTGTTAAAATTCTCAAATTTAACGTTGTATTTTTCAGCTACCTCCTGTAATCCTAAAACTTGAGCGGATTTAAATACTTCACCAAAACCTGGTGAATCTCCATATATTATATTCTGAGAATAATCTTTTAGTACCCTTATTACTGCTTCAAAGAATATGTAATGCGTAGTGGCAAGAGATGCTTTTTTGTCACCAACTAGCATATTAGGCTTAAGCAAAATTCTGCTGTTTTCTTTGATAAATGTCCTGATGTATTTATCGCCGCCAAGAGCAGAAAAACCACTCCTGATTTTATCTTCGATTTGTTTTAAATCGTAATCTGTACATTTTGATAAAAAAACTTTTGACATGTAAAACTCCTTATATTTTATAGGTATAATTTATTATATGCAGGATCTTAATTTATGTACATTATAACTTCTCAAATATTTGTTAACAATTTTATTATAATTGAAACCTGACTATTATCCAATCTGATTTTACAGTATATTGTATATGTGTGAGAAGTATTCCTTTAAAAATGCTTAGAATTCTTGACAATCGCAAAGGAAATCTCTATAATGAGTAAATAGTAAATCGTATTGAGTAAATAGTAAATCATACTGAGTAATTTGTTCGGAGGTCTCTTATGTTTAAAAGGAAATTGGTTTCACAACTGATAGATAGGCTTAATGAACCGCGCCGGTTTATTCAGATCGTAGCTGGACCGAGACAAACTGGCAAGACAACTGCTGTACTGCAAGCCCTTGAAGAAGTGAATATTCCAAAACATTTTGTTAGTGCAGATGATCCAAACCTTACCTTTACAGAATGGCTTCGGAATGAGTGGGAACAAGCTCGCTCACTTGCGAAATCTGGTGAAGCTATTCTTATAATCGATGAAATCCAAAAAGTTAACAAATGGTCATCGATGGTCAAACTTCTTTGGGATGAGGATAACAGATTTCATGTACCGCTGAAAATAGTCCTTACTGGATCATCTTCGCTCTTGTTGCAAAAAGGACTTGCAGAATCCTTGATGGGCAGGTTTGAAATTCTCTATTCTTCCCATTGGAACTATGCTGAATGCAAAGAAGCATTTGATTATAGCCTTGATGACTTTTTGTTTTTTGGCGGTTATCCTGGTGCCGCTGCGCTTATCAAGGATGAAAATCGTTGGGCAAGATATATGGGAACATCTATTGTAGAGCCTACCATTTCACAGGACATCCTTATGATGGAGGAAGTCCGAAAGCCAGCACTATTGCGTTCGCTCTTTATGCTCGGCTCCGGTTACAGCGCACAGGAATTGTCCTTCACCAAAATGTTAGGACAGCTTCAAGATGCAGGGAATACAGTGACTTTAGCTCATTATCTGGAGCTTCTTGGAAAGGCAAGCATGCTTACTGGCTTGCAGAATTATTCCAGTAGCCAAATCCATACTCGCAAAAGCTCTCCAAGATTCATGGTATACGATACTTCGCTGCTCTCATATGCTGATGGTGCAAACAGGAGGCGTTTACTTGACAATACAACAGATAGAGGTCGACTTGTTGAAAGTGCTGTTGGTGCATATCTTTTAGCCAGAGGGAAAGAAGAAGGATTTGAAGTGTACTGGTGGCGTGAAAAGAGCAATGAAGTGGATTTCGTCATTAAAAAAGGAAGCCAGCTAACGGCTATTGAGGTAAAAAGTGGCAGAGTAAAAAATGTCGGAGGAAGCCTTATTTTTAAACAGCATTACCCAGAAGCGCTCTCCCTCATCGTTGGCAGTGCCAATCTAAGTTTAGAGGATTTCTTATTGGGTAAAAAACAGTTGTTTTTATAAACTTGTTGAAATTAAATAGTGTTTAATATAAAATGAAATGTATGTAAGGAGGTTTTAGCGATGATAGGTCAAGTTACAAATAGTTTAGGTTCTATTGAGTACGAAGAAGATGTTATTGCCAGTATTGTTGGCTTATGTACTATGGAATGCTATGGCGTAGTGGGCATGGCAGCTAAAAATGCCCATGATGGTTTATGGGAGCTAATGAAATTTGAGAATTTAAAAAAAGGTGTCATAGTTAAAAATATCAATAACATGTTGCAGGTAAATTTATTCATCATTATTGAGCATGGTACGAAAATACCAATTGTTGCAAATAACATCATTCAGAAAGTAAAATATACTATTGAGTTTTACACGGATTTAAAAGTATCTACTATTACGGTTAACGTCCAAGGTTTAAGAGTTTAGGAGGTGTCACATTGGAGGATTTAGCTACAATAAAAGGGAATACTTTTTACAGAATGGCAATTAATGCTGCAAATAAGCTAGAAGAACAAAAGGAATATGTAAATTCACTAAATGTTTTCCCTGTTCCGGATGGTGACACAGGAACCAATATGGCTGCTACGCTTAAAAATGCGGTTAGTGAAATAAATGGAAAAAGAGATAGCGATATTTGTGAGGTATCCAGACTCCTTTCTAAAGGAGCATTGATGGGCGCAAGAGGTAATTCTGGCGTTATACTCTCTCAAATATTAAGGGGTATAGCAAGAGGTCTTGAAGGTAAAATAGAAGCCACATCTGAAGATTTTGCAAAGGCTTTAGTGGAAGGTTCTTTTTCGGCTTATAAAGCAGTTATGAGACCTACCGAAGGCACTATTTTAACCATAATCAGAGCTGCTTCAGAATCTGCTATGAAATATAAAGATAAGGGATTTGTAAAGCTCTTTTCAAATGTAATAAAATCTTCTGAGGATACCTTAGCGAAGACTCCAGATTTAAATCCAGTTCTTAAAAAAGCAAAGGTAATCGACTCAGGAGGACTTGGGCTCGTCATCATTTTAAAAGCAATGTTTGCTGTGATATCAGATGATATTATGGATGTGGAATTTAAAGGGGATGATGATGCACACGCTGAGCACTACGTTCAAGAGGATATTGATCATTTTGATATTAAATACGGATATTGCACTGAATTCATTATTTTATCAAATTCAAATAGCGTAAATGAATTTAAGAGCGAGCTTGAAAAGATTGGAGATTCCATGGTGGTAGTGGATATGGATGACCTGATTAAAGTTCATATACATACAAATGATCCTGGTCTTGTTTTATCTAAAGCATTAAAGCTTGGAGAACTCTCTAGAATCAAAATCGACAATATGAGAGAAGAGCATAGGCATGTTTTAAACATTCAAAAAGAAGATGCTCTAGCTGAAGCATCTTATGGTTCAAAAGATTTAGCAAAAGAAAATCAAAAGTATGGATTTATATCTGTAGCAAAGGGCGATGGGCTCTTAGATATATTTAAAGATCTTGGATGTTCAATTGTTGTGGAAGGCGGACAGACAATGAATCCAAGCACTGAAGACATTTTAAATGCTGTTAATGCTGTTAATGCAGATTATATAATAGTTTTACCAAATAATAAAAATGTAATCATGGCTGCAAAACAAGTTTTAGATTTGACAGATAAAAATGTAACTATCATCGAAACTTCATCTATACCACAAGGTATAACAGCTCTCACTGTTGTCAACGAAGAATTGAGCTTAGAGGAAAATATTGAAACTATTAACGAAGCTATATCTAACACAAAATCGGCTTCAATAACATATGCTATTAGAGATACAAAAATAGATGACATAGAAATAAAAAATGGAGATATCCTTGGTTTAATAGAAGATAAAATCGATTATGTTGGAGAAGATTATTTTGAAGCCTTAAATATCCTTATTTCTAAAATGATCGATGATAATAGTGAATTTATCACGATAATCTATGGAAATGGCTTAGATGGGGAAGATGTGAATGCACACACAGATGAAATAGAGGAGAATTATCCTGATGTGGATATCCAGGTATTAAAAGGTGATCAACCTCTATACTATTTTATTTTAGCTGTTGAGTAAATAAAAAAAGGCCTTTGTGGCTTTTTTTATATTATGAGGTAACAATATGAGCATAAGTATTTATGATGATATCTCTGAAATAAGCGGTGTGGGTCCTAAAAATAAGGAACTTCTAAATAAATGCTTAATTTTTACTGTGCTTGATCTTCTTCTTTACTTCCCTAGAAATTATGAATATATATCTCGAGCTACAAATGTTTCCAGCAAAAATGTAAATGACAATGTGATTTTATCAGCTCGTGTCAAAGCAATAAAGAAGGATATAGTAACTAAAACAAAGAAGATATTGTCCACTGTTACTGTGGAATCGAACGGAAAAACCATGGATATAAAATGGTTCAATCAACCTTATATAAAGAATTCGCTTAAGGTGAATGAAGAGTATCTATTTAGCGGGAAATTGACAGAATATAAAGGAAATATATCTTTTACAAATCCAAAGATAATTAAAAACGTGGAAGAAAAAGATTTTGCTGATAAAATTGAATCCATTTATCCTTTGAGCGAAGGACTTACGAATAATTTTATTAAAAAGACTTTGCAGGGTATATTAGAAAACATTTTAATAAAGGAGAATCTGCCTGGATATATACTTTCGGAGCTTAACCTATATTCTTTAGATAAATCTATTAGAAATATCCACTTCCCAAAATCTGAAGAGGATATCGAAAATTGCAGAAAACGGCTTAAATTTCAAGAATTCTTTGCATTTTCAGTTAAGATCCAGCTTTTAAAAAAATTTAGGCAGAGGAATGTTAAAGGCATAGCTTTTAAGATGTGCAAAGAGCTTCAATCATTAAAGGATAGCCTTCCATTTCCTCTTACAAATGCTCAATCGAGAGCTGTAAGGGAGATATTAATAGATGAAAAGAGAGAAACTCCGACAAACAGGCTCATACAGGGTGATGTTGGGAGCGGTAAAACCATTGTAGCATTAATTGCAGTTTTTAATATAATAAAGAATGGATATCAAGGTGCATTTATGGTTCCTACTGAAATTTTAGCTTTCCAGCATTATGAAGAAGCTTGTAAATTATATAAAAATTTTAACGTTAAAGTAGAACTTTTACTAGGCTATATGACTAAGAAGAAGAAAGATGAAGTTAAAAATAGAATAAAAAATGGAGAGGTAGATCTTATAATCGGTACTCATTCTCTCTTTCAAGAGGATGTGGAATTTTTTAATATTGGAATGGTCATCACAGATGAGCAGCACAGATTTGGAGTGAATCAGAGGAGTAAATTCATAAATAAAGGGAATAATGTAGATGTCCTGGTCATGACTGCCACACCAATACCCAGAACTATGAGCCTTTATTTATACGGTGATTTAGATATATCCGTAATAGATGAATTACCACCAGGAAGGCAGCTTGTTGAAACATTCTTTGTAAAATCATCTGAAAGGAATAAGGTATACGAATTTACACTATCTGAAATCAATAAAGGAAGGCAGGTTTATATAGTTTGTCCATTG
Organism: Oscillospiraceae bacterium; assembly: GCA_009785875.1. Classification (GTDB taxonomy): domain Bacteria; phylum Bacillota; class Clostridia; order Clostridiales; family Clostridiaceae; genus WQUF01. The sequence goes on from WQUF01000100.1 coordinate 6,288, forward strand.
ATCGAGGATAGTGAAAAGATAGATTTACAATCGGCTACTAAAGTATTTGAAGATTTAAAAGAGAATTATTATAAATCCATAGAAGTTGGGATGCTTTATGGAAGGATGTCTGCCTTTGAAAAAGATGAGACCATGAAGAAATTTAAAGAAGGCAAGATTAAGGTGCTCATTTCTACAACTGTGATAGAGGTGGGTGTCAATGTTCCAAATGCCACGGTGATGGTTGTAGAAGATGCAGATAGATTCGGCTTAGCGCAGCTTCATCAATTGAGAGGGCGGGTTGGAAGAGGAAAGTATAAATCCTATTGTGCTCTCATCGCTGACGTTAAAAATGAACTTGTGAGAAAGAGGATGGAAATCATATGTTCAAGCAATGATGGTTTTTACATTTCTGAAGAGGATATGAAGATTCGAGGTTCCGGAGAGATGTTTGGATTTAAGCAGCATGGGGACAATAATTTTAGATTAGCTGATATAAATGAAGATATGGAGCTTTTAAGGATAGCTAATATGGAAGCAATTAAACTGGTTAAAAAAGAAGATGAGGAATCTAAAAGGTTTTTAAAGAGCATAGAAGATAATATCGATAATGCTAATGAGTACATATGTTTTAATTAATTTAAAATGAGGAGTAAAATTTTGAGGATTATAGCAGGAATAAAAAAAGGTCACACAATTC
>WQUF01000101.1 GCA_009785875.1 Oscillospiraceae bacterium
TCATGATTACATTTATTCCTATTGCAGGACGTATACAAGGTGCTTTGGGAATGCCAGGAGTTGCTATAACTGAGCTTATAATATTATTTGTTGCTATTTTGGCTCCTATCATCTTAAAACAAGATTTAAGGTTAGTTTTTCCAATAAGAGTACCAAAATTAAGAGAAATTCTGGGTACAATTTTAATATGGATTGGAACTTTTTTTGTCGTAATGATTTTTCAGATAGCTTTAATGTATTTTTTTCAAGAAGGTATGATGAATGTTGTAAATGATCTAAGTAAAGTGATATCCAGCGTTCCATTTATAGTTGCTTTTATAATAGTCTCAATTATGCCAGCAATTTGCGAAGAGGCTCTGCATAGAGGGTTTATATTAGCAAATTTTAAACCTGTTAAAAACAAGTTTATAATTGTAGTTTGTATGGGTATAATATTTGGAGTTTTTCACACAGATATTTATCGTTTTTTACCCACTGCTATTTTAGGAGGAGCTCTTTCATATGTTATGCTTGAAACTGATAATATGATACTTCCTATGCTATTTCACTTTATAAATAATTTATCCTCTTCATTTGCGAACTTCTCCTCAAATAGTGTGGACGTTAATACTATTTTATCAAAAGAAGCTATCTTATTGGTTCTGGGATCTTTTTTGACATTTGGATTTTTTATTCCGGTTTTATTATATATAGGCTCAAGGCTTTTAAAAGCAAGTGAAGAGAAGAGGAAAATAAAAGGCAAACATTTAATTGGAGTTTTTGGCTTAGGGCTAATATTATTTATCTTGGGTACTTTTATTGTTGGCTATTTATATGTAAATGATCCAAATATACTCAATACTTTAAGTAAATAACAATTTTTGCGATAAACTCATATGATATAGTGACATTTGTCTACATATAAAGTAAATTTCATGATATAAATGTATTATAAATATATTCGAAATTTTGAGGCTTTATATGAGGATAAGAAAAGGAATTATTATTTTTAGGGTTGTTGTAATTTTGATTATAGTAGTGGTTTTTTTTACATTAGCGACAATAAAATGTGGGGAAAATCCATCTACTTCTTCTATCTCTAGTGCTGAACTGGATAAAATCATAGCAAATATGGATGTTGTAGAGATATCTAATTTATATAAATCTGGACGACTAAATGAAGATGAATTAAATAGGATTCAAATCAGCATTGGTAAAGAACTGGATGCTAAATATATCGCATTAACAGAAGGAAAAATTACTAAAGATGATTTTGACGTTTTTGCGGGTAGGGCTGCTTTAATTGCTCCAATTAAAAGCAAAGTTTTAGCACTTAGCGATAAATCCACACAATTTGAAAATTATAAATCTATTTATAACGATGCATTAAATTTTGTAAATGAAGGTAATCTGTTAGACGCATATGATTTAAAACAGACGATTCCTGATGATGTTTTATTTAAGCTTGAAGGCTCTAATGGAGTCTTAACAAATTTAAAACCAAAATTATTGATTAAATATATTCCTAAAGCTCGCAGCTTGATTTCAAGTGGGAAATTTGATGAAGCTTTAATTATTGCAGATAGATTGATAAATTATTTTCCTGACAACACTGATGTTAAGAATATTGTATTCTCTTCTACAGATATAGTACCCTTTGATGGAATTGTTCAACATATATTCTTTCATCCTCTCATAGCATATCCAGAGAGGGCTTTTAATGGACCTGATGCTAAGGGACAAGATGATTATATGACTACAGTTACAGAATTTAAAGAAGCTCTTAAGCAACTATATGCAAATGATTATGTTTTAATAGATGCAAAATCTATGTTCGATGCTCCTCTTACCCGAAATGGAGCTGTAATATCTTTGACTAAAAAACCTGTCATGGTTCCAAAAAATAAAAAGCCTATAATAATTTCTGTTGACGATATTAGTTATTATGATTATATGAAAACCGATGGAGAAGTATTTAAATTGGTCTTAGATAACAATGGCGATGTTGCTACTTATTCTAAAGATATGAAAGGGAATGACGTAATATCTAAAGATAATGAAATAATTCCTATATTAGATGAATTTGTTAAGGAACATCCTGATTTTTCTATGAATGGCGTTAAAGGCATGCTCTGCTTGACCACATTTGATGGAATTTTAGGATACGCTAGCGGTCCTCCAAATGATCCACAATATGCAGAAGGCAATAAGGAAGTGCAGCCAATTGTAAACAGATTAAAAAACACAGGTTGGTATTTTGCATCTCATGGAGATGGGCACTTTCACTCTTTAAAAATATCAGACAGCTTATTTGAACGAGATATCGATTATTGGCTCTCTAGCACAGAACATTTAATAGGCTATACTCCACTATTTGTATATCCATACGGTGAAGAAGTTCCTTTAGGAAGCGTTAAGTTTAATTATGCGCAATCGAAGGGTTTTGCGATGTTCTTCAGCGTTGGAAGCCCAATGTTTGTACAATATGGACCAAGTTATTTAAGGCAAAGCCGTCGAGATGTGGATGGAATAGCGATGAAGGATAGAAGATTATATGATCTATTCGATGTTCCAAAACTTGTGGATCCAGTGAGACCATGGTACCAGGAATATAAACTGAATGTTTGGCCTAAACAATAAATTAAAAAGGGGTGCAAAAAAATGTGCACCTCTCAGTTCATTATTCACCCTCTTTAACCTCTTCATTAACATACCGTTTGCCGCGTAAAGAAGAAACGATAGCCGCTACAGCTGATAATATGGCTGAAATATAAAAGGCAATATGCAAGCTTGACATAACTGCAGGAGCAATAGCCTCTGGGAAGAAAGAAGTGCTTAATAGCGTACTCTGTGTTGCTGCAGGGAGACTTGTCATGACGTTCTGGCTTATTAAAGAAGACATAGGGTCATACCCGAGGAAAGCAGCAAATAGAGCAGCTGTAGGAGGCATATTGGAAACTTGTTCTGCGACTGAAGTTGGAACCCCTGCACCTACTAAGTTATTGTATAGCACTGGTGGCAAATTGTGAACGAGTCCTATAATTAAAATAGTGAAGTAAAGTGCCATGCTTAAGGATGTACCAGTATTCTGGAATGTGGAACGCATCCCTGAAGAAGCTCCACGATGTGACTGTGGAACAGAATTCATAATAGCACTGGTATTAGGAGCAGCGAACATTCCCATGCCTATACCAAGAATAAGCAAAATTACAAAGAATATCCCATATCCAAAATTATAGGGAAGGATATTTAGGAGCAAAAATCCAACAACTGTAAGTGCCATACCACCTGTAGCAAAGAAACGCGCACCAAAGCGATCAGATAACCTGCCACATAATGGTCCAAGTACAAAGAACCCACCCATCATTGGCAGCATATAAATACCTGACCATAAAGGAGTAGATTCAAAGCTATAGCCGTGAAGTGGAAGCCAGATTCCTTGCAACCATATTATGAGCATAAATTGCAATCCACCACGAGCCACAGATGAAAGAAATAAGCTAGCATTCCCACAAGTAAAAGCACGAATTTTAAATAGCTCAAGGTGAAACATAGGCATCTTGACCTTTAATTCTATAAATATAAAAGCCACTAAGAGTATAATTCCCACGATAATACCTACAATTACGAGAGGATTTCCCCACCCCATCTTTGAGGAACCATACGGCATAATAGCATATGTGAGAGCAAGCAGAAGCAATGTGAGTCCTATAGCAAATGTGATATTGCCTGACCAATCGATTTTTTGAGTTTTATCTGGCTTGGATTGCTCTTTTAACATCAAATATGCCCAAATCGTTCCAAATAAACCGATAGGTACGCTTACGAGGAAAACCAGCCTCCAATTGATAGCAGAAAGCACCCCACCTAAAATCAATCCTATTAGCGTTCCACCGATGCTTGCAATTTGATTAAGTCCCATTGCCATGCCACGCTCATTTGAAGCAAAAGCATCGGTGATGATAGCCATGCTATTGGCAAACAGAAAACCTGCGCCTATTCCTTGCAACAAGCGGAAGATGATCATAATCGTAAGACCATTCCCTCCAGAGGAAGGCGTAAAATAAAGCAAGATCGATGAAACTGTAAAAATTGCAAATCCAAGATTATAAAGGCGCACTCGACCATATATATCAGAGAGCCTCCCTAAAGTTACAAGCAAAGTTGCGGTCACGACAGTAAATCCCATGAGCATCCAGAGCATATAAGTAGCCCCTCCTGGTGAAAGAGGGTTTACATTCATGCCTCTGAAAATAGCTGGCAGGGATATTAAAATTATATTGCTGTTTATGGAAGCCATCAAAACTCCAAGTGTAGTATTTGAAAGGGCAATCCATTTATAAGGAACTCTTCTTTTTCTAGTCTCATTATTCATTTTTGCCATCTAAAAATTCCTTTCTAAATCAATAAGTTTTTAATCATATGGATCATTAATATTATTTTATCATATTTTTTATGAATAAATACAACCAAAAAATTGTTGAACCTTTTAAAAAGCTGCAGCTTTTATTTTTAATTTATTTGATGTATTATATTTTTATTATATTATAAAAAAGGAGGTATTGCATATGCTCACCATGACACCTGGTCCAACTTATATCCATGAAGATGTAAGGCAGATCATGGCACGTGACTTTTTAAATCCCGACATTGACGAAAAATTTTATGATTTTTATTTTAATACTACGAGAAAAATATCTAAAATATTTAACACAGTGAATGAAGTACTCATATTATGTGGTGAGGGTATTTTAGGTTTAGAAGCTGCATGTGCTTCTTTGATTGAAAAAGGGGATAGAGTCCTTTGCATAGATAATGGAATATTTGGAAATGGCTTTAAAGATTTTGTGGAAATGTATGGTGGAGAAGCTGTTTTATTTACATGTGACTATAAAAATGCTGTAGATGTAGAGCTTTTAAAGGAATTTTTAGATAAGGATTCTTCATTTAAGTTTGCCACTTTAGTTCACTGTGAAACGCCATCCGGTATCACTAACGATGTGAGCAAAATATGTCCACTTTTAAAAAAACATGGCATTTTAACTGTAGTAGATACTGTTTCTGCTACTGGTGGAGAGGAAATAAAGGTAGATGAATACAATATAGATATAGCTCTCTGTGCATCTCAAAAATGCTTTTCTGCACCAATTGGTCTTACATTTTTAAGCATAAGCGATGATGCTTGGAAGATAATCTTAAATAGGAAGACACCTGTACCTAGTTTTTACTGTAATCTAGCTGCATTTCACGGATGGTATGATAAAAAATGGTTTCCATACACTATGCCTGTCAATCTCATCTATGCTTTAAATGAAGCGACTAATAGGCTCCTTCTCGAGAAAACATATGTAAAAAGGCATAGGACAATAGCTAATGCAGTTAGGTTTGCTGTTCTAAGCTCTGGGCTTTCACTTTATGCTGAAAGTGGTAATTCCAATACTCTAACCTCAGTGAATGTTCCAGAAGGAATTAAATTTAAAGAGATATACGAAGAGATGTTAAACGATCATAATGTTATGATTGCAGGTTCTTTTGGAATTTTTAAGGATAAACTGATTCGAATAGGGCATATGGGTGAAAACTGCAGAGAAGACAGAGTATTTTCCTGCCTTTATGCACTTGATCAGGTCCTTAGAAAGAGAAATATTTTAAATGAAAATAGGCTCCATTTAAAATTTGCAGAGAAAATTTAAGTAAAAGGAAAGGATTAAATGAAAATACTAATAATTGATGGACAAGGCGGAGGAATTGGGAAAGCAGTTATAGAAAGTTTAAAAAGAGAGCTGAATGATATTGAAATAATTGCAGTTGGTACAAATTCTTTAGCTACCTCTTCTATGCTTAAAGCAGGGGCGACTTATGCTGCAACCGGAGAGAATGCGGTCATCTATAATGCTAAATATGCAGATATTATTTTAGGAAGCATCGGTATCAGCTTTGCAAATTCGATGCATGGAGAGATAAGCCCAAAGATGGCTCAAGCTGTTTCTGAAAGCATTGCCCATAAAATCTTAATTCCAGTTTCTAAATGCAATGTAAGTGTTTTAGGTGTAGTAGAGAGACCAATAGCCCAGTATTTAATTGAATTAATTGAAAAAATAAAGATTATGTGTATTGACTTTAATAAAAAATAAATATAATATTTAATAGAAATAAACATCATGAAGGTGTAATTAATTTAAAAATTTTTTGTAATGATACCATGAAGGTATTTTGTGAATCAAGATACTTTTTTGGTATTTTTTTATGAAAGGAGTTATATGAAAAAAGGTAACACTACTAAGATGATTCTAGCTGCACTATTTTTAGCGTTTGGAATACTTTTACCCATAATTTTCCACACAGTTAATTTAGCAGGTGACATTTTTCTGCCTATGCATATCCCTGTTATGTTGTGTGGATTTATATGCGGTTCTATGTGGGGGGGAGTCGTGGGGATTTTTGTAGTATTCTTATCCTCTGCTATAACAGGAATGCCTCCTCTTTATCCAGTGGCACTTTTTATGGCATGTGAGCTTGCAACTTATGGGATCGTATGTGGTTTATTTAGGAAAGTTTTAAACCCTATAGTGACTTTAATAATCGCTATGATATGCGGGCGTTTGGTGCTTGGAATTGTGCAATATTTTTTACTCAGTGGGAGTTCTCAGCCGTTTGTTTTAAATACTTTTATAACAAGTGCTTTTGTCACCGCTATTCCAGGAATTATTGTTCAATTAATACTTGTGCCAATCATAATAATTGCTTTAAAGAAAGCTAGGCTTATACCAATTGGTGAGAGAAGTTGAATGAAGCAACAGATATTTTAAAAGAGCATATAAATAAATATCCATTTGCTGAAGCTTTTTTAAAAATAGACAAGCTTTTATTGAGGAAAGATATTGTAAATGTTGCAATTGACGGCATGAGCGCAAGTTTTAAAACTAGCTTTTCGAAGGTTCTTATGGAAATTTATCATTGCAATGTCTTTCACA
>WQUF01000102.1 GCA_009785875.1 Oscillospiraceae bacterium
TTGCTATCCCTGACGAGGATCTATATGCTATCATCCGTCGCAGGCTCAATATTGTGCTCTCAGCCTGCGTGGAAAATGGCGCAGAAACGCTGGTACTTGGAGCTTGGGGCTGTGGCGCATTCCGCAACCCACCTGATGTGGTGGCTAAGGGAATGCTCGACGAAATCAAGGAGAATTTCAATTTTTCGTTCAGGCAGATCATCTTCGCAGTCTATAGCCCAAAAGGCAATTTAAGCAATAACTATTTGACGTTCAAGAGAATAATTTCCGAGGAAGATAAAAATAAACCGAATTGAAAATAGTATAGGGTATAAATTTGATACAAAGTGCTTTATAATATCTATAAATTAGGAAGGGAGCTGATAGAATTGTATAATAAAGCAGTAGAAAATGTAAATCATCTGAAAGAAATCGAGTCATCTCCGTATTTTACTCAGCGTTTAAATGAAGCACAATTGGAAGAGGAAAGAAAAATAGCAGCAAAGAAAGCAGCAAAAAAAGCAGCAAAAGAAGAAAGAGAAAAGTGGCAGGGAATTATTTCAAAGAAAGATGCACTACTTTCAGAGAAAGATGCAGTACTCGCTGAAAAGGATGCAGAAAATGCTAGGCAAAAAGCTCTCATTGATGAACTTAAGAAACGTCTTGGAGAAGAATAATAAAAGTATAAATAAAGAGAATGAATTTAGGACTAAATTTTTTTTAAATTGCATTATTGTTTTAAAAAAAAATAATTAAAAGGCGGTTTGGTGAGAAATATCTTGCAAGAAAAGCGTTTGAAACAAAATTCATAAATGTAGGAGGGAAATTAAATGGACAATGCATACCAATGGGTGCCGTTTTATGAAGCACTCGCAGACAAACTCCTCGCATATAACGATAAAAGGAACGACCTATTTGAACTGATGAAAAAGGTAGCGTCTGAGCAACCTTTTATGAATTATCTACACTTCGAACACGAAGAGTGGTGGGGTCCTCGTCAGTATCAGATTGACCCTTTTTCTGTAATCGGTGTTATGAACAGAGGAAATACAGATGCTAATCGAACCATGTTGGCGAAAGTCATGGCAGATACATTTGATATCCCTTTGCCAGCCCCTATGCAGTTTGCCGGAATCCCTATTCTCGACAACAGGAAATCGTTCTTCGCAGGCGTAGATGAGGTTTGGAATTTATTTGTACTTGCGTTGAAAGCAGCAGAAACGAATAATTTTACTGCCGAATTTAAGACTGCATTTGAAAAAGCTATCGCAGTCAAGGGCAATGGTCTTGCATATATCACTATAGGTCTATACTGGATTAGACCACACGTTTTCATGCCTCTTGACAGCAATTCCCGTGCGTTTATTTCTAAGCAATATGGAATATCTGTGTCCAGCGGAACGTGTAGTGGCGATGAATATGTCACTTTCTTAAATACTCTAAAGACAAAAATTGACGAACAGACTCCAGAACTCACATTTCCTGAAATATCGTATACCGCATGGACTCAAAAGGATAGCTCAAGCGTAATACCGACTGTCGATGATCAACAACAGCGAGCGACTTTCAAGAAGTGGTATATAAATAATGTCGGTACATCAAATTCTGCGAACACCATCTCAACAGCTATCAGCAAAGCAAAGTTAAAGAATGGACTAGCCATATTCGCTATCACTGATTCCAATGAACTTGATACTGCAATCAAAAGTAGTGGTCTGGATGAGTATTTTCAATCAAGTAGTGGTGAATATGAAAAAATGGATGCTGTTTTTGATATCGAGCCGTCTGCTCAGAGAGATGATTTGAAGAGCGGGATTAAGCATTATCTCAATTTTCTCAAGAGTAGCAGAGTATCAGATTCAACAAATGAATCAACAGCACGAAAAAATGATTCTTCAACCATAACTGGTAGTTTCAAAATGGAGAAGAACATTCTGTTGTTCGGTGCTCCCGGCACAGGCAAGACGTATAGCACCGTGCAATATGCAGTTTGTATAATTGAGGAAAAACCTCTAAATAAAATAAAGGATGAAGATTATGATGCCGTTTTTGCTCGCTATTTAAAATACAAGGATGACGGATTGGTGGCATTTATTACATTTCATCAGTCGTTCGGATATGAAGAGTTCATCGAAGGAATACGTCCTGTGGTAATTTCGGAAGATAAATCCGAGGAGGTCCGTGAAATAGAGTATGAGGTCCATGACGGAGTTTTCAAAGCATTCTGTGATAAAGCAGGTACGCCTATTAATGACAGGATTCCAAACCGGGTATTCATTATTGATGAAATAAACCGTGGTAACATTTCAAAAATTTTCGGAGAATTAATAACACTAATTGAACCATCAAAGCGTATAGGCTCAAAGGAACAACTGCGTGCTATTCTACCATATTCAGGGCAGAGATTTGGCGTTCCAAATAATGTTTACATCATTGGCACAATGAACACTGCTGACCGCTCCATTGCTTTAATAGATACTGCTCTGCGTCGTAGATTTGGATTCGTGGAGATGATGCCTGAACCCGCTTTGCTTATAGATGTTCTTGTCGATAAAGTCATTGATATTGCCGAGATGCTCTATACTATAAACAAGCGTATTACTGTACTACTTGACCGCGAACACACCATTGGACATTCGTATTTATTACCACTAAAATACAACCCAACCATTGAGCAGCTTGCGGAGATTTTTAAAGGTAAAATCATCCCTCTCTTGCAAGAATATTTCTATGATGACTATGAGAAAATCCAACTGGTACTTGGTGATAACCAAAAGTCTGATGATAGTACTCGCTTCATTATAAAAAAGAATGATACCGTTAAGCTGTTTGGAAACACCGATATCGACTTTCCAGATTACTACGAGATAAATAATGCAGCTTTTATGAGGATAGATGCATATGCGTTTATGTGATAAGACCTATACCATAACCGAATATGGTGGATTTACTCGTGGCACAGCATTATATGGTTATCAGGGCTTGCTGGAGAAAACTTTTGATGCTCTCGAAACATTCATTCTTGCTAGTAGCACAGAAGGTGGTGCAGATACAGTCGAATTGTTATCGTTGTCTGCTCGTCGCAGTGTAGGTAAAATTATCACAGCACGAAATTATGTAGGTTTGATATCAATGACTGACGGTACGGTTATTGAAATTCTCCCCAAAATAGCAGGCGAAGGCATTTCGGTGACAGCCACTAAACGGATTTTTCTTGAAATGTTAAAGTCTTTGAGAGATGTAACCTTTAAAGACTTCAATGTTTCAAATCTCCATACAGACCGCATGAATCTTCTTGAAATTTTTATCAAAATGTTTATTAACGAAGTAGCGGTACTTACAAAACAGGGACTGAAAGCAGCCTACACACAAGTTGAGGAAAACGAGCGATTTTACAAAGGAAAGCTACTTGCTTCTCAAAACATTAAATATAATTTGGTTAGTAGGGAACGATTCTTTGTTTGCTACGATGAGTTTAGTCTAAACAGACCTGAAAACAGGTTGATAAAATCAACACTGGATTTTCTTCTTAAAATAACAGGTGACAGTCGAAATAGGCAAAGTGTCACACGACTTCTGAATTATTTTGAAAGTGTTGAATATTCAAAAAACTATAATACGGATTTTTCGAGGTGCGTTGTTGACCGAAGTATGAATCACTATGATAAGACGCTCTCTTGGTGTCGTGTTTTTCTACGTGGCAACAGTTTTACTGCATTTGCAGGAAACGAAATTGCACTGGCTCTCCTTTTCCCAATGGAAAAAATCTTTGAGAGTTTTATTGCTACTAAATTCCGCAAGCACATTGGAGATGGGGTAAGCCTTCGGATGCAAGATACCAGATACAGTTTGTTCGATAGCCCAACTCGTGCTTTTGCTCTCCGACCTGACCTTGTCTTGGAGTTCAGTAATCGCACTGTCGTTTTAGATACAAAGTGGAAGCTCCTCTCTGATAATGCTCGGAACAGTGGGATTTCTCAGTCAGATATGTATCAGATGTACGCTTACAGTAAAAAATATGACGCAGACAGCACCGTTTTACTATATCCTTATTCCGACAACGTAAGTAAAAATGAAATACGGTATACATCAAATGATAACGTAAAAGTCGACGTTTCTTTCATCGACTTGCTAAACGCAGATGATAGCATCATTGAATTGTTAGCAAGGTTAAGAAATGCTAATACTTTTAAATATTAACTGTGAATTTTTAAAGAGTAGAAGACTGTATTATTTCCTTCTACTCTTCTTTTTTCAATTGTTACCGTTACTTTAACACATTCTTGGTTTAAACCACTCATTATAACTTTTATTGTTTGATATTTAATCTTTCTTTTAACGCTGTTTGTAAAACTTGGGATAAATTGAGTTTATTTTCTTCTGCTAATTTTAATAACCATCTTGGTAAAGTACAGTTTTCATTTACTGCTTTATTATTCATTTCATTTCGAATATCCAACATATATGCAAAAATTGGAACAACAAACTCATTTGTGGAAATTTTAATTTCTTCAGGCAATGATGGAGTAGGTATTTGCTCATTATCATCTTCTAATCCCCATAGATACCCTTCCAATACATCTTTAGCCATTAACATGGCTTCGTTTAAGTCATTTCCATAAGTTACACAGCAATCAAAATCAGGAAATGAAACCGAATATTTACCATCATGTTCCCTTATAAAGATTGCAGGAAAGATATACTTATCTTGATACATAATTAGTAACATCCTTTCTTTAAAGATATTTATCATATTTATCGGGTTCAACAAAAATTAGAACCCAGCTTTTTTTCTTATTTTACTTAATACTGTAGGTGATACATCTCCTGGATGCTGAGGCACTGGTATTTTACCTTTTATACTCGGGTGTTCATAAAAATCATGACCTCCGGTTGAATAAGAATAATACCATCCAAGTTTTCTTAAATTTTGGTCAATCTCCCTTGGTTTCACATTTTAAACTCCTTTTTATTTTAGTTTACCATATACTACAATGTCCTTCAATATTATGAGAGTATAAATGATAAACCTACCAGTCAAAGACTGGTAGGTTTAATTTGATTACAATTAAAGCTTAGATATTCTGATCTTTAAATTTAGGTATTTCCTTTTTTAAAAGATCTATAGCATTAGTAACAATATCTGCCTTAATCCATTCATCATAACTTTTCACCTTGCCAAAACGCTTCGCCATTAAAAAAGCATAGCATGGATATTTACAACCATGGGAACATTCTTGTACATGATTTATTGTATAATCACCATATTCAACTCCAGTCTTATAAAGCAAAGTTTTTCGTTCCATCAATCTACCTCAATTTCTTAAAAAAGGAAATAAATACCATACATCAATAGCTATAGTAGCTGCAACTATTTTTAAGGTATTCCACTCAACTTCTGTAGTATAAGGATCTAAGAACAGTATAGCTCTATTTTTATTCCAATTTATATCTTCACATATTGATTTTAAAGCAATATTACAATCTTCATTTATAATTGTCACTTTATCTTTAAGCATTGGATATTCCGTATTATACAGGTTTATATTCTGCCGGATTGCAAAATAGATTTAAGCATTATATTTGCGAAGTACCTCTATTTATAAAGAGATTGTGTTATAATAATATAAATGGAAATGCATAGTGTTATAAGGAAGATCGGTATATGAACATCATTTACTACAAACAAGCCGTAAAAGTGTTGGAGCATATGGATTATGCAACAAAACATAGGATAAAATGTGGAATAGAAAGTATGCCTAAGGGAGATATAAAGAAATTGCGAGGTCATATAGAGCTTTATAGGCTTCGCATCGGTGATTGGCGTATACTATTTTCCTATATCGATAATGAAACGGTGCTAATTGAAAAAATTTCCACACGAGGAGAAGTTTATAAAGGGGTGTAAGTATGAATAATTCAGTTAAGCAAGAAGCTTTTTATGCTTTTGATTTATTGACAGAACGAGAGCAAAACCTTATTTTTGAGCTTATAAAAAGTCTTATTCCTGATGATGTAGCAACACCTGATGATATAGCAGTACATGTTTCTGCCATACAGGATTATAGAGATGGAGAATTTGTTAAACACGAGGAAATAAATTGGGATTAATAAAATTGGCGAGCTACTTAATTATAGTTTTAAGGGTAGCTCATTTTAGTTATACAAATTATTATATATAAATTATCGTAGATCCCTGCCTACTGTAAGACAGGGACACCTTTAATTACATTTTTAATTGATGATATAAGAAACCGTTTAATGAAGTAAGGTATACGAAAAAATTAAAAGAATTGAAATAATTTTTTGAAGGGAGTTGAAAAGTATGAGCCTTGCACCAAAAAGAGACGATTATACATTTGAAGAATGGCAGGAAATGGACAATAACGAAAAAATAGAATTGATAGACGGTACACTGTATATGATTAGTGAACCATCCAGGCGACACCAAAAAGTATCAACAAATCTGATTGTAGAATTAGGATCTTTTCTCAAGGGGAAAAAATGTGAACTTTATCATAGTCCATTCATGTATTTATATACAAGTAGAAGAGGTGTAAAAATGAACTTAAATGATTTTGAAACATATATTGACGATACTATTTTAATGCGAGGTTTGGATTATTATAAATCCGGCAATGTCTTTTCATTGGAATTTGATGGTAAAAAATGGATTGCTGATGTATCTGGTAGTGATAATTACACTGTAACGGTTACACTTTCTGATGACGGTGAAATTCTAGATACAGATTGTGATTGTCCATACGATTGGGGTGAATACTGCAAACATCAGGCGGCGGTACTTTTTGAGTTGAGAGAAGAGTTACAGTCTGGCGAGAAACCTGTAAAATCAGTGAAAAAGGATAGCCTTGAAGCTTTGCTGGAAAATTTAGATAAACAGACACTTATTTCGATGCTAAAAGAATTCGCAGGTAGAGACAAGGCTATGAGGCAAGAGATTTTTCTTCGTT
>WQUF01000103.1 GCA_009785875.1 Oscillospiraceae bacterium
TCAGCGATTTTCTGAGCTATTTCAGGGGTCATATTAGAATGAGAAAGAGAAACATCAATGCTTTCACAGGTGACATTTTTAAGCAAAATCTTAGGGCGCAGGTCTTCTCCATAATAACCTTTTTCGTATGGGTCAAATTTACTTTTATACATTATTTTACCTCTCATAAATTCATATATAATATCTTATTAAACAAGGAATAAAATGTGCATAATTTAAAAATAATTTTTTTGAGTAACATTTTATAGCCTCTGGAATAAAATAATAATAGGTAGATTAAAAACATACCTAAAATTTACAAAAGGAGTGGGAGCAAAATGACACTTGTTAAAGTTTACAAAACAAATGCGGCTGAAGTAGTGTACGAAACTATGAACTATAAAGGTAATGTTTCTAAAAAGAAACAATCCTTTAATTGTATGGCATACGACTGCACTGATGAGGACTTCTATGAGCTAGCTAGTGCTGTAGGGAAACTATTAGCATATGCTCCTAAGGAGATCTTAAAAAATACGGTTGTATCGTTGATGGAGGGATAATATGACAGCATTATATGTTGAATTCTCTTTTCTCCTCGACAATGGACGGACTAAAATCATTACTGTTAAAGATCTAAAGGAGGATGTAACAAATAGTGAACTCTTAGCACTTGCTGATAAGTTCATAGCATTGAATTCGCACTCAATGGGCAGTAAGTTTACAACTTTGAAGAAATGCGAAAAATATACAGTGAATATTGAAGAAGTCTTATAGTTGTACGAATAAATCTCACACTTTAAAGAGTGTGGGAAGATACATAAAAATACACTTTACAGGTATCACAGCCAATAATTAATTTAAACTTAGAAGGAAGAGCAATTAAAATTGTACTTGGTAGTAGTTATCACACCATACTATTAGATGATCTTGGTAAAATATATACAACAGGACAAAATCAGTATGGACAATTAGTGCAAGGAGATAATGTAAATCTCAGTATATTTAATCCCAGTTGGTAAAAATTTCAAACAACACTATCTAGATCATAGAAGTCTTTTGGAAAAACTTCTTGACAAAAAATATCCAAAATATAAAGTAGATGAAGGTGTTCAATTTATACAAGATATTCAAAAAATTATTAGAGATAGAACTGTTGAATTTGTTGGTAAAGGAACATTAGAAAAAGGTGGAGAAGTATATAATATATTTAGAGGTAATGGCTTGACAGTTATACTAAAAGCTAGTGGGGAATGGGTAACGTTACTTCAGTCAGGAACTGGCATGGATTTGAAAATATTATTTGTACAATAGGAAGAGAGTGAGGCTTATATGTTTGAAAATTTTTTAAATTTAGTAAAAAATAATAATTTTGAAGAAATATATTTAATAGGTATGTTTGATGAAGTTGACAATGAATTTGTATCAAGTGCTAAATTTATTTATTTTGAATTTGGAAGTGAATTTGTAGAATTGGAAGCAATAGAAGGTTACTCTAAAATTAGTATTAAAATAGTTGATTCAATAAAACCAGAAATTGTATCTTTTGATGAAATACCATGTAAAAGTAAAATTGGAAATATTACTTTTTTGGATCCTTTAGCAACTAGTAATAAAATAAAAAAAATCTCTTTTTATAATTTAGAAAAAAGAGAAAATGAAGTAATAACTGATGTTTTGTTTATAAAACTAATAAATGATCAAGAGATATTTATTGATCCTAGATTTTTTGGATTCACTATAGGTGGTATTGAGCAAAAAGAGCTTTGGGAGGGAAATTTAAATTATATAAATTGGAGTATACCAAAAGAATCCTCTGTTGAGTTTGATTAATCATTTATAAAGTCAAGGAAAAAAGGATAAATAAATATAATAGGTGCAAATCTTTTAATTATAAGTTTTGTACCTATTTTTAAATATTATGAAATTGCATAACGAGAAGTATTCCCTAACTTCAATAACTTATTCCGTTGGAAGGGCAGTAAGTTACCAATATGGTAAGAACAACAGATTAGTTAAACTAATGAAGAAGCATATGTTGAACGTCAAAAGGAAATAGCAAGGGTTGCCGAGGAAAAGAGAAGGAAGCTTTGTGAGGGACTTGAGGATAATAGTGGATCAAATCAAAATAGTCAAAAAATTCAGAAAAATCAAAAACAATTACCAAGTACTGGTTACCTATATGAACTTGGTGAGCAAGGAATAGATTGGCTTTTTTATGAGCCTGATAATTTATTAGCACCTATTTGGAATTTAATGGTAAGTGCACCTCAATATGACTGGGCATGGTTACTGGAACAATTTGCAAGATTTGGAGATCGAATAAAAAATTCAGATGATAGTAAAAATAATAGTCGGGTAGTAATAGCAGCGATTCTGATAGTGGGAATTCAGATCCTAATAAAGGGTCTAGCAATGCTAGAATAATAGCTACCGAAAAAAGTTACTTTATTGAACAAGATAAAACCGTACTAGATTCTACAATTAGTGATAAAGGTGTTGTAGATTTTGCGGTAGAAGCAGCAAAGGATTCTTCTGTAAGAGGTTATGAAGTGTTTAATAAAATGATGATGCATTACGGAAATAAAGTTACTGCAATTGGTGGAAATTGGTATGATGGGGACAATTTAGCAAAGGTTAATGAATTAACTAAGGCTGGTATGTCATTAGATGAAGCTATCTTGAAGACTTGGACAGGAACCCAAGCAGCCGGTTATGGTTTCACAAACGCTGTAATAACTAGACTTATAGGTACTCCAGGAAGCTATAAAACAATTGAAGTTTTATTTACAAAATAGGAAGGTGATTTTGATAAATACAGATTTTGAAGAAGAGATACTAAGAAATTTGTGTGAGATGGCTAAAGAAAATGAACCATTTTTAAATATTTTACAATATTTAATTAGCTCATTTCATCTTAACAAATACTCAAGAATTAAAGCTATAAGATATTTTAGAATCGCATTTCAAATTGATTTAAAATATGCGAAAGCTCTGGGGGCATGGGATTTCTTTGATGGTGGTACTTGGAATATTGATGAGGTTGAAAAATTACTAAAGCCATTAATTGAAGAGACAGTAAAAGAGCTTTAAAAGGAGCATCAAACTTAAAGTTATTGTAAAATTGGTAAATAAAAAGTAAATCAATGAAATTTCATATAAGGGCATAAAGGCAATTTAAAATCTTTATGCCTTTATTTAGAGTCTAGTGCAAATCTAGTAAGTTTATCAAGGTTAACAAAAACCTTTACCAAGTTAAATAATAGAGTAGATATAAATTTAAATGATCCGGTAATACCTGAACCAAATACAGCTTATTTTTGGTCAGGCAGAACAAATGGAATTGGAGGCGAGGCACGTGCATTAGAGATAGCACAACAGATAGGAGGAACAACTTTAGAAGGGCTTATAAAAAGCCTAGGAATACAAATGCATACATGGGATGCTAACAATCCTGTTGCGATAAAAGCTTGGGAAGATGTATCAGCCATATATGCCAATCAAATTTCTGGAGAAGTTCGTGCAGTTATTGAAAATTTTTTAAAAAAGGAAATATATGGCAGAATTTTGAATTACCAAGGCTTATGAATAATCCTAATGTAACGAGGATTATTACAATTGATCCACAAACATTAGTTGAAACTATAATATTTACGAGGTGAAAAATGAAAATTCAAGGTAATCCAGAACCAGGACTTATAACGATAACTTTTGAAGATGGTGAATTTAAAGGTAAAAGTCTTACGATGGAAAAGTCTTACGATGGAAGCAGATCCTCTTGTTGGAGGAGTGGCTCTTTATGCTAATACTATTAAGTGTTGGGATGGGGAAAAAGATAATATGATCGACTCAGAAACTCTGAAAAAAATTGTTAAGACAATTAGAACTGAGTTTGCAAAATATCCAGAATCAAAATCTGAGATAGTTGATTAAAAAAAGATGGCATAGATAATTTAAAAGTAAAAAGTGCTACATACAGGTGAAGGTAGAGATTGTATTGATTCAAAAACTGGTTGGTATATTGAAGATTTAAGTGGTTGGCTAATTTCTGCAGATGAAATTAATGATTTTGTTAAAGCTTCGGAAAATGGTACAGTTTATGATATTTTTTCGAATTCTTATGTATTTGTAATATGGCGAAAAGATAAAAATGGTCAGGTGAATATCGATTTTAAGAAGTATTAAGAATTAAAAAGAAATTATAAAAATCAATAAAACTTCATATAAAGGCATAAAGATAATTCATAAACTTTATGTCTTTATTTTGTTTAAAACCATAATTTAGAAAGGAGCTATTACCTCACATTCATTTATTAAGAATAGATCTTCATTTTGATCATTTATATCCAGTAATCTCTTAGTAAAACCGCTCTTTGAGAATATTCCATAGATAAACTTGTAATTTTTAAATGCTCTATTAATTTCATTAGAGTTTATAATTTTCCTTTGGAGATCAAAGAAAACATCAGCATCCACCGGTTTCATATGATATTTACATTCTCCTGCAAATACAATTTTATTTCTATTATCAAGAGCCATTACATCGATTTGTGTATCGCTTTTACCGTAGTCGTTTAGCCAATAGGAGCCGATTTTTGAAAGAGTAAATGATATAATTTTATTTTTACAAAGCTCAACAAATATGTTTTTACAAATATCTTCATAAGAAAAGGCGACAAAGCTTGTAATAAAATCCTTATCCAATTCTTCAAATACAATATCCATGTTGTTAAACTCTAATTCATCCCTAAATGGATAGACATATTTAAACCAAAATTTCATGAAGTTATCGGATATAAAATAGAGACCCTTTCTTGAATTTAAAAAGTCTTTCTCTGTTATTGGAACTTGCTTTTCTAAAAATCCGATGTCTATCAATGTTTTTAAATAAGGCGATAGTTTTTTGGATTCAATTTCCAGGATACTTGCTATATTTCCTATTTTATGATTGCCATCAGCTATAGTTTTGATTATAGAAAAATATGATGCAGGATCTCTAGTCTCTTCTTTTAATAGGAAAAGTGGCTCTTCGTATAAAAAACTGTTTTTAAAAAGTACAGTCTCAGTGATATTATCTTTAAGGGATTTGCTGTTATTAAAAAATTCAAAATATTTAGGAACCCCACCAGTTATTGAAAACTTTTCTACGGAAGAAGTGAAGGCATCATTTGACAATGAATGAATCTCCATAAAAGATAATGGCATTAGTCGTATTTGAGCTGTCCTCCTACCGTATAAAGGGCTATCGTAATTTAAAGTGTATTTTTTCATCATGCTGATAAAGGATCCACAGAGAATGAGCATAATATTATTGTCTTTTAATCTTTCATCCCAAATTTTTTGAAATATAGACGGTATAGCTGAGTTTACTTTAACTAAATAAGGAAACTCATCGATGACGATTATCTTTTTCTCATTCTTTTTAAAGTTAATGATTATATCAAATAAGTCGTACCAATTTGTAAATTTAGCGTTTTTTAAGTATTGCTGCTCAGTAAATTTGGATATACTCGAAGCAAAGTGGCTTAAGACAAGAGATTCAACTTCTTCGGTAGCCAAATAATACAAAGCATTTTTATCTTTTACAAATTCTTTGATCAATGTGGTTTTGCCAACTCTGCGGCGTCCATAGATGACAACAAAACTGCTGTCATGATCATATTCACGCTGTAGTGTTTCAAGTTCTTGCTTTCTGCCGATAAATTTCATGTGTTGACTCCTTTATCTAATTTAGATTAGACTAATTATAATTAGAATAAATGGGGAAGTCAATATAGGGATCAATAATTAACTTGAGAGTTAAAAGTTCTAATCACAAAAAGAACAAATTAATATTTTAAAGCATAGACTAATATATAAAGAAATATGGATTTTTTTCTTTTTTTAATCATATTAATAATATAGTTAGTATATTAAAAGGAGAGTTAAATATGAAAAAACAAGATCTATTAAAAGGCACATTTATATTAGTAGCTGGGTCAGTCATAGCTAAATTTTTAGGTGTGTTTTTTAGATATCCCATTATACTCCTCTTAGGAGATGAAGGCATCGCTTTTTATCAATTAGTTTTTCCATTGCATATGTTCTTTATGGGTTTTGCATATGGAATACCTATTGCCATGTCTAAACTGATATCAGAATCAAGGGCTATGAACAGAAATGAGCAAAATGTTATTTTAACTCAAGGACTCTTATTTATGACAATATTAGGAGGAGGGTTTTCATGCCTATTGTTAGCATTTTCTAAAGAGATCATAAGCTTTTTAAAATGGAACCCAGGAAGCTATTATGCTTTTATGGGAATATCCATTGCACCATTTATAATCGGAATGCTCTCTGTTTTTAGAGGGTATTTCCAAGGAATGCAAAACATGTATCCTTCAGCTATTTCTCAAATAATCGAACAGATAGGAAGGGTTATTTTTGGAGTAGGTTTTGCATATATTCTCATCTCACGTAGCATTCAATTAGCAGCAGGTGGAGCAGCTCTTGGAACTTCAATAGGTGGGATTATCGCCCTGATTTTTTTAGTATTCTATTTTATTTTAACAAAAGAAAAAAACAAAAAAATCTTAAAAAAAGAGAAACGAAATTTTTTGAAAAGAATTTTAGATATTGCTATACCGATCTCAATAGGAGCTTCTGTACCTGCAATAATGGCTTTAATTGACTCCATCATCATACCACAAAGGCTTGCAGTGGCAGGTTTTAATTTTGTACAATCAGCCATACTATATGGGCAATTAACAGGGAAAGCTTCAGTATTAATAAATATACCACTTACCCTTTCAATGGCTCTCAATACTTCAATAGTACCTATACTATCGGAACATTATATTTTAAAGAATTATAAAGAGATAAATAGAAAATCTCAGGTTGCATATAGGCTTTCATTTGCAATTTCACTTCCGTCATGTGTAGGGTTGTTTTTGCTGTCTAATCAA
>WQUF01000104.1 GCA_009785875.1 Oscillospiraceae bacterium
AAAGCTAAAAACCACCAAGCAAGATAGAACACACAGCAGACTATAAATAAGATGTTGCCTATAAAGATTTGTTTTTCTTGCGTATTAAAAAGCGAAAACATAGTTCTCCTCCTGTGAAGTCCTTATTAACAGCCTATTATTATTTCTTGAAATGATAATCTAAAAAGTCATTGACAACAGCATCAACAGCAGGGCTATCGAAACCGTGACCACCACCAAAAACAGTATGCATTGCGACGCTGCAACCGTACTTCTCTAATTCGTTTCGAAGCAAGCGGCTATGTTCGATGTTGACCACATCATCTTTATCCCCATGTATGATTAAAAAAGGAGGTTCTGAGCCATTTATATACGTCAATGGACTTGCCATCAGTCCTTTTGCAGATGTGACAGATACACCTAATAAAGTCTCTACCACATTATCGTCGTGATCTATTCGCCTAAGCTGTGTTGGACCATAAAAATCAATAACAGCATTTACCGAGCAATCTGATCCTTCAGGTTCCCAATCTTTGTGACCAGCAGAGACTCCCATCAATGCAACAAGATGCCCACCTGCTGAATCCCCTGCGACACATACTTTTGAAAAATCAACAGGATACTTATCTGCGTTTTGTCTGAGAAAAGCAAGTGCGTATTTGCAATCTTCAATACAGGCAGGGAATGGAGCTATGGTGCTGAGCCTATAATCAACGCTGGCAACAGCATAACCTCTTTCGAGCTGCCCTTTTAACCCACACCATTTCCTATCACCCATCATCCATGCACCGCCGTGTATCCAAAATATCAATGGTGGTGATTCTACATTGTCTGGCAGGAATAAATCTATATAAAGCGTCATATCACCGATAGTTCGATAAGCAATATCCACTATTTCCTTCATATTCACACCTCACTTTTTAAGCAATGTTTCTTCGCTGAAAACTATGGCAGCACCGTCATCCTCGTAAATATAAGGCTTAAGTTCCCTCATATTATTATATGGAACAGCTTTTTCTATGGAAGCTTCCCTTGCAACTTTTATGTATTTTTGAAAATCAGATTTTGGATGAGGTTTATTGGAATGAGCTGTGAAGAATGTATCAAAATCCTGAGTCCAAACTGTTTCAAGCATTTCTATGTATTTAGCTACCGATGTTGATTCTTTTAAGAACATCCACACGTGCTCGTTTGCTGAATCGCTGGTGAGCAATACCTTCTTTTCTAAAACCAAGAGTCCAACTGAACCTTTGGTGTGTCCAGGCATACCTATTACCTTTACGTGCAAATCTCCAAGGTCGAATACAGTATCTATAATGAGTTTTTTTAAATTTCCTGTACCTGCCTTAAGATAGGATTCAGCATCGAAGCTTTCAGGTGGTTTTTTATGGATTTTTTCAAGATCATGGATAATAGAAGCTCGAAACATTTCTGAAGTATGTTCACGGCACAGTTCAAAGTCATTTTCGTGTAAATAAACCTCATCAAATTGGTAAGCACCACAGGCATGATCGATATGACCGTGACCAAGCACCACAATAAAAGGTTTAGATGTGATAGTCTTTATTGTCTCAACTATATTATCGATGCCAAAGCCGGTATCGAAGAGCAAAGCCTTGTCACTGCCTACCAATAAATAAAAACATACATCCATTGGATCGTTGATTCTGTAAAGCCAAGGATGAATTTTGTCGATTTCATAAAAGCTCATGATAGATTCTCCTTTTCAATAATTTTTATCATAAATTAATTGTAATACAAATATATGTTCGTATTCAACTTATTTTATCACATAATATAAGACAATATTCGTGTTATAACTTTCTCAATACATCAAAAAAGGGAACATACCTTTGTCATACAGTAGAATAAGAGCAAGCACCCCTTGAATTAATCCGATGATGAAAAAAATAACATGCAGTGACACAACTGTTGAAAGCATGATGCATTGTATAATGATCCATAGTGCGAGTCCTCCGCCGAGAATTCCACTAATATATCCTTGAAATTTTGACTTAAAGCAGAACATAAATGCGCCAAAAATATTGCCCAAGCCTATAAAGCAAAATAAAAATATGCCTGGTATGAGAAAATTGCTAAAAGGCGAATTCTTTAATGCATCTACAGACATACCCAAAGGTGAATTTGGATTGCTAATAGCGGCAAAGCCTCCAGACATGGCACCTATGCCAACTAATAGGTGAATTATAATTGAAGTACGATAGACTATCTTCATTTTCATATGCCTCCTGATAATAGAAAATTATTTGAATGGGTAATAAGCTGCCTATATTTTGAAACCACATCGTCTTTAAGATAAAAGTTAAATATTACAAAGCATAACTCTTCTAAAACTAGCTTGTCAAGAAGTTTCATTAAATTTTCATCAGGGAAAAAATTGTTATATAATTTTATAAAAGAAGCATTTTTATTGATTTACCATCATAGAATGTTATTGATAATAATATTTTTGGAGTCCTGAATATGTTTTTTAAATTCTATGATGATGAAATAGAAACAGGTGAAATAAAGTTTAGAGAATCAAAAGAGGAAGATCAAGAGAATATCGATAGTCTACTTGAGCTCATAGAAACTGAAGAAGCTTTTACTCCATGTGAAGAAGAATCTATACGGGTTGAGGATTTATTGAGTCATTCTAACATTAATGAATTCCCTTATGAAGATCCCAATGATAGGGATATTTTCGATGCTTCATCTGCGAAAAAGATAAGACATGCTGATAAACCAAAGGATTTAAATTTAAGTTACAAACATAAGTATAATAACAAAGTTAGGTTCTTTCGTCTATCTGAATTAGTGGATATAGACTATTCTGTTAATTTCTTTCCTCTTCCTGACGAAGAAGAGTTTTCAGACCTAGTTGAAAGTATCCGAAATTTTGGGATTTTAACACCGCTTTTAGTTCAAAAAGACAAGGATTCTAATAAATATATAGTGATAAGTGGAAGATCAAGGCGTGCTGCTCTATATACCCTGTTTAACCAGACTTCAGATGAAGTATACCTATACGCCCCATGCCTAGAATTGGATGAAACTATTGATTTTTCAACAATTCAAGGTATAATACTCTCCACAAACTTAGCATACAGAAAGATACCAAAGGATATCCAGATAAAAGCGATTCTGCTCCTTGACGAGTGGTTATTAAAATCAAAAAGATACAATCGAGAAATGAATGTAACGGATGAAATTGCAAATAGAGCAGGAATATCGAAAACTACTGCAAACACTATTAGAGGCTTTAAAAATCTATCCCCACTAGCTCTTGATTTATTATATAAAAATCATATATCCAGAGGAGCTGCAAGGCTATTATCCATGATAGCTGACCATAAAAAACAGGACGCAATAATAACTAAACTTGGAAATGAAATAAACGACCTGAATAAAATAAGAGATATGATAGATGAACCCGAAGATGAACCCAAAAAGGAAGTATACCATGAAGATACAAAGCCATCGTTACCAGCAATTCCTGAAAATACTAAAATAGAGATATTTGTTCATAAGGATGAAGTTGAGGATGTCTTAAAGAGCTTGATTAGCCTAAAGGGGAAGGCAGTTATAAAGTTCAATATATCAAAAAATGGTGAAATAGACAAATACTTCAGGGTTAACTTAAATGAAAACCATATAAATCAATATATAAAAAATGGTTTTGTAACTAAAGGCACTGTGGACCTAATTAGAAGTGTAGATCATAAAGAACTAGTAAAATATTCTTAAAAGTAGCAAAAAATTAACGGTTCACTGTTCATTATTCAATATTATTTGGATGCGCTCTGATGCAGAAGATATCGGCTGTTAACTAAAGAAGTAGGAATAAAAGTCTTAATGTAAAAGATATAGATGCATATAAAGTGAATAGAAACCTTGGTATTAAAAGCTTAGCCTATTTTTAAAAAATTAAAAAAAAAGGCTTATTTGTGTTGCAATTTAAAATAATCAATTCAACTTAAAAATAATATATAAGGTAATTATTAACTTTTAATATAATATATTGTAATGTATAAAAAGTTTATAAGTATGTCTTAATTTAAGATCAATAGACAACAATTCTACATGCTTTTATTGATATAATTTTTATGCTCATAGAAATGATAAAACTAAGGTCACCAGCTCAAGCTGATAACCTTATTAAACATTATTTAGATATTTTTTTAAATAGATCCTCGAACAAAAAATCCCTTCTAATTTCATACACGTATTTTATCATATGCCTTGATTTGCTAAAAGCATAATGGTTATCATATTCTGGGATGGGGCTATATTCCAATCTATCATGCATAAATTTACCTTCGTCTTCTAAAAGCCATGCAACCGCAGTTACATCCCATATCACACGGCTCCAACAGCTGCTTTTTTGTCCTTTTTTTGCTTCATTTATCGTCGTTGTAAGCAAGTAATCGCAGAGCTTATTCTTACCTTCTAGCCAATGCGTAAGTTCGTATTCTGTTGTTGTAAAACTTGAGACTACTCCCATACAAGGCAGCTGTACCAATGGTATTCCAGAGCCAAATACAATTCTTGCTGCAGCAATATCCTGTGATAAATTAAATTCGTCGTTAACCGGCCAGTCGTGAGCATGTCCACCAAGCCAGATTAAGACGATTTTGTCGATAATCTTAGGTTCCAGCAATATTGCAGAAGCCACATCCGTTATAGTTGCAATTCCAACGACATAAAGCGGATTTCCAGAGTCTCTTTCCATTGCAAGCTCGATCAAGTTCCTGGCAGCAGGTGATTCTACCCCTTCATGCTCGCTTTTAAGATAAGAGCGTGAGCCTTTAAATGTAATTTTTTTATAATCTTCTCTATCGATGAGCTCAAGGATGCGCATAATCTCATTATAGCTCTTCTCCATCCCATCCTCAGGTCCTGTTGATTTACTATTAGTAAACGGTGCTGCGTAGATCCCTTTCAGGTTCAGCTTATCTTCATTCTTTATCAAATAAGATAAGGCAAATTGATCATCGATCTCATTGAAGGTATCCGTATCTATCACCACATCCACCTTACCCTTAGGCTTTTGCAGCTTTCGTAGAATTTCTTCCAGATTCATCATAAATTCTCCTCTCATATAATATAATTATATTATACTTAATTTGAATTATTTAAAAGAGGGAAAGTTTGTATTTGAATCAATTATTATTTTAGAAACACTCCTGAAAAGTAAGTCACAGTATTAATCCCATTGATATACTTAAGCTTGCTTACTTCACAAATTTTTGTCACGTTTATTCCATAAGCCTCAAGAGAAGACAATGCATCATCAGGATAGCGACATGGCTCGTTTGTTTGAATGGCGCATTTCTCGCACAACGAACAACCACCAGCTCCAAGCACCAGTGCATTGTCTCGTCCTAATTCATCATAAACAATCTGTGCTATCTCATGAGTCATGGCGTTATGCTTTCTCTGCCCCTCCATCATTCCTTCATAATCAAAGGAATCTTCCAGCTTATAGATATTCTGCCATATGATAGCCCTGGAGAAAGATTGGAGCTTTTGAATCAATTCGTCAACCTTACCAATTAACGGCGGACAGGTATAATTCTTAGCAAACCTGCCACATGCGTTCTTTTCGCATAGTATCCTCAATTCAGGGGAGAATACCAGCTTTTGAACAGGTATTTCTTCTGCTTTATATGCACCCATATCAAGGCACAATTTTACGATATCCATTTCTATCAACACCTCCTTAGTGTCTAGTGGCTAGTGGTTAGTGGCTAGTCACTAGGCACTAACCACTAGCCACTAAATAGCATATATTCCATAAAATACTCGTTAAACCTAGGATGCCCTGCTAAATTTATCTCAAGAGCAGTGATTTGAAGCCTTTTCATATCTTTTGCTGAATTCTTTGGATCGAGTAGTATCCTTGCTGCTCCTCCTAAAGACGCATTACCAACAGCAATGACTTTATCCTTAAGCATCTCAGGTAAAAGCCCTACAACGATTGCGCTGTTAACATTCATCGCTTGCCCGATACCTCCTGCCAGGTACACAGCATCTAAGGATCCATAGTCAATACCAGCAGATTCCAATAATATCTCGAGGCCTGAACGAACGGCAGACTTTGCTAATTGCAAATCACGAATCTCTTTCTGGGTGAAAACTACAGGTGCATTGTCGGAAAGAAAACCTGTTTCATCCACAAAACCATTTTGTACAAGCTGTGCAAGTTCATCCAATATCATCGATGCGCCGCCCCTATGTGTGGAGCTTTCAAATGCAGGTCCAGCCGCAGTGGATGTTACGATTAACTTATCATCATAATATAGTGCTATCTCACCATTTGTACCAAGATCAATGAGCATGAATTTTCCTCTGCCCTCTAGTATGACATTCAAAAGCCCAGCCGTGATATCGCCACCTACAAAAGCAGCAAACCATGGAACTATATGCACAGGACAATTGATGGCAGAATTTCCAAAGACATCAGACATTGTATACTTCTCTCTAAGCCCAATCGCTGGTTTGAAAGGAAGCACTCCAAGACTTTTGCATGGAAATCCTAATAAAAGATATGTCATGGTCGTGTTTCCTGCAATGACAGTCTCGATTACACGTTCCGACGGGACGTTGCAAGATGAAAGCAATTTCTCCATACCTCCAGCTATAGCTTGTGTGATCAAATTCCTCAGTTCGTCTAAATGTCCATTGTTTGCTGCATCGATGCGAGATATTACATCAGGGCCGTATGTTCTCTGTGGGTTCATAAAGCTGTGACGAGCCATGATTACACCTGTTGAAAGATCAATTAGTACAATCACCACACTGGTTGTACCGATATCCACAGCGATTCCATATCCATCGCGCTTTTCAAAGTTTTGAGCCTTATTGAAGTTATCTAGAATAGCGAAACCTCCGCATTTACCACATTTAAGTCAATCGCCGCTACACCAGTTGCTCATT